>JAIORT010000352.1 GCA_021107975.1 Bacteroidales bacterium
CAAACTGGACAACATACAATACTTTTAATTCTGGCTTGCCCAATAACCAAGTCATTTTAATAGCAATAGACGGAAGTGGGTCTAAGTGGATCGGAACTGATAATGGCTTGGCAAAATTTGATGGAACAGACTGGACAACATATTACACATCAAATTCGGGCTTGCCAGATAATAATGTCAGGTCAATAGCCTTAGACGGAAACGGTCATAAATGGATCGGGACAAAATGGGGGGGGCTGGTAAAATTTAATGGTACAGTATGGACAACATACAACACATCAAATTCGGGCTTGCCATATAACTCTGTAAACTCAATAGCCATAGACGGAAGTGGCACTACATGGATTGGGACATGGTATGGTGGCTTGACAAAATTTGATGGAAAATATTGGACAACATATAATACATCTAATTCAGGGTTGCCAGATAATTCTGTACATTCAATTGTTATCGACGGAAATGGAACAAAGTGGATTGGAACAATGGATGCTGGCTTGACAAAATTTGATGGAACGTATTGGACAACATATAATACATCTAATTCGGGATTGCCAGATAATTCTGTACGTTCAATAGTTATCGATGGAAACGGGTCGAAGTGGATTGGAACATGGGATGGAGGATTGACAAAATTTGACGGCACAAACTGGACAACATACAACACAACAAATTCGGGTCTGCCAGATAATTCTGTCCTATCAATAGCCATAGATGGAAACGGGTTGAAGTGGATTGGAACATGGGATGGAGGAATGGCAAAATTTGACGGTACAAACTGGACAATTTATAACAATACAAATTCGGGTTTGCCTAATTATTTTGTCAAATCAATAGTTATTGACGATAGTGGATCGAAGTGGATTGGAACTGAAGATGGATTAGCAAAATTTGACGGAATAAACTGGACTGAATACAATACTTCAAATTCTGACTTGCCAGATAACAATGTGGCATCAATAACTATAGACGAAAATGGGTCGAAGTGGATTGGAACTTGTGGTGGCGGATTGGCACAATTTGACGACATAAACTGGACAACATTCAACACGACAAATTCGGCCTTACCTGATAACGATGTCAGTTCAATAGTCATTGACGATTCGGAGACAAAATGGATTTCTACCTGGGGTGGTGGATTAGCTGTTTATAATGTAAATGGTATTCCTTTTTCTGTAAAGGAAAATATATTAACGAAAAATGAATTAAAAATTTATCCTAATCCAGTAATTGATTATGTGAACATTGAATTGCTATACAATAAAAAAATTTCGTTCATAGAATTTTTTAATGTACAAGGGACACTCATTAAAAGCAAAAGGGTTGCAAACGTTCAAAACACAATAGATGTGAGGGATTTATCTAGTGGAATGTATATAGTTAAAATGCAAACTGATAAAGGCTTAATAACACAGAAACTGATAAAACAATGATATAAAACCCCAGTGCATAACACACGTAACCGTTGCACAATCCCATAATTATTCAGATCATCGAACGAAAACAAAGCTTTGTAAGGATGCCTGTTTTTAGAGTACAATTATTGGTTCGGAAAATTTTGTGAGATTAGATGGGCTTAAAATACTCCATATTTGATCCAATAAACAGGAAAAAGAATCTTTACCCCTTACTCATCGTGATTTGTGCGGCAGGTAAGCGGGAAGGATAATCCGCTGCTCTTTCGGATTTAAGTGCAGGCAAAGTGCGAATGCTAATCCGAAAGTAGATAATAAAGGATTCCTGCCCGCCTTTGTATTAGCTTATTAGTGGCAGGCGATTGTAATCCTGAAATGAACCTGATTGACATTTAGAACTTTCACTTCTCTGCCTCGGTTAAAACGGATTATAAATCCTATAATTACTGTCGCCCGGATTATCCACACTCAAGGCAATCACCTAAATCCGGACGAGCATCGTGAAAATGTATAAATTTGGATTAATAGCGCAGTAAAAAATAAAAAATAGAAATTAGAAAACTATCTTTGTGCCCTGATTTTATACTAATTCTTAATAGGTTTGCAAAGCAAAAGCTATTTAGAATTAGTTATGCGTGCTGAACAGACCTTTAAATTTTTTGTCACGAAGTTTCGGGATTCAGCATTAGTATAAAATCAAAAAATAATTATTAAAAATTAAGAACTATAAAAAATATGCAAACAATTATTGATATAACCGAAGAAATTTCAAGACAGGACAATCCGGTTTTCCTTATAACCGATATTAAAGATATTGATAAGAAATATTTTAGCGAAGACGAATTTCAATACATCAAATCATATCATAAAGAACATAAAAAAGAATTATTTTCTTTTAATCACTTTGACCATTGGATTTTTGTTCAATTCATTAAAAAGGAAAAAATCAGGCATTTGAGGCTTGAAAGCTACCGGGCTGCCGGCGCTAAGCTGTTGAAAACAATCAATGAAAACAAATTACACAGTATAGTAATTATCGGTTCGGAAGCAAAACCTGAGGAATCGCTGGCTTTTGCCGAAGGAATGGCGCTATGTAATTACCAGTTCTTAAAGTACAAAAAAGAACCTGCCGAAAAAATAAACTCACTTAATACAATTTATGTAT
Source organism: Bacteroidales bacterium (assembly GCA_021107975.1). Taxonomy (GTDB): domain Bacteria; phylum Bacteroidota; class Bacteroidia; order Bacteroidales; family JAADJA01; genus JAADJA01. Next base: position 2,578 of record JAIORT010000352.1, read on the forward strand.
ATTCAGATGGTATTGAACAAAAAGCTGTTGACGAGCTGAATATAATGATTGATGGCACTGCTAAATGCCGTAACTTAGTGAATGAGCCTGTTGTTTACCTCAATGCGGTTAACCTGGCAGAAGAAATAAAATCTCTCGGGAAAAAATGCGGAGCTAAGGTTGAGGTATTAAACAAGAAAAAAATAGAAGCTTTGAAAATGGGAGGATTGTTAGCTGTTAATAAAGGCAGTGTTGACCCGCCGACATTTACAATAATGGAATGGAAGCCGGATAATCCTGTAAATAAGAAACCTTATGTTTTTGTAGGCAAAGGTGTTGTTTACGATACCGGTGGTATGAACCTAAAACCCGGCGAATACATGAATAATATGAAAATGGATATGGCAGGAGGCGCAGCAGTGGCAAGTGCTGTTTATGCAATAGCCATGGCAAGATTGCCGGTTCATGTTATTGGTCTGATTCCGGCAACCGATAACAGAACCACGGGAAATGCTTATGTAAGCGGCGATGTAATTACCATGTACGACGGAACAAAGGTAGAGGTGATAAATACTGATGCGGAAGGCAGAATGATTCTGGCAGATGCTTTAAGTTATGCAAAGAAATTTGATCCGGAGCTGGTTATTGATGTGGCTACTCTGACAGGGAGCGCTTTAAGGGCTATCGGAAAATATGGAATTGTTGCTATGTTTTCAAAAGCCGGCAGTGAATTCAATCAGTTGAAAAAAAGCGGTGAAAATGTTTGCGAAAGAATTGTCGAATTTCCGTTTTGGGAAGAGTATGAAGAGTTGATAAAATCGGATGTTGCCGATATAAAAAATATTGGAGGAACCGATGCCGGCGCCATCACTGCCGGAAAATTCCTCGAACATTTTACCGATTATCCTTTTATCCACCTCGACGTGGCAGGTCCGGCATTTATTGAAAAACCGTATAAATACTATCCGATAGGAGGAACCGGAATAACTGTCAGACTTTTATTCGATTTTATTAAAAGAAAATAAAGTTTCATAATTATATTGACAAGACATTAGTTAATTATAATTTTGCAAATTAAAGATACAACTATGATAAAACCGATTGTTAAAGATAATAAGGTCAGAGTTGGGATAACACATGGGGATTTCAACGGAATAAGTTACGAAATTATAATAAAGACTTTTACAGATCCGAGAATGCTTGAGATGTTTACTCCGGTAATATACGGTTCTTCAAAAGTTGCATCTTACTACCGGAAAACTCTCAACATTTTGGATGTTACTTTTAATCTTATCAAAAAAGCAGATTATGCTAATCCGAAAAGAGCCAATATTATCAATTGTTATGATAAAGAAGTAAAAATTGAAATCGGGAAACTATCTGAAAAAGCAGGCGAGCTTGCATATCTGGCTCTTGAAAGAGCCATTGAGGATTTAGACAGGGGGAAAATAGATATTCTTGTTACCGCACCGATAAATAAAAACAACATTCAGTCGGAAAGGTTTAATTTTTCAGGGCATACCGACTACCTGGCAGACAAATACGAAGCCAAAGATCATATTATGATGATGGTAAGCAATAATGTCAGGATAGGTATTATAACCGGTCATATTCCTTTAAAAGATGTTCATTCAAAAATCTCTGAAGACCTTGTTTTGAATAAAATAAATGTTATGAACAAGTCGCTTCAAATGGATTTTGGTATAGACAAGCCCAAGATTGCTGTTCTCGGACTTAATCCACATGCCGGAGATGGCGGGTTGATAGGTAAAGAAGAGATTGAGATTATAACTCCTGCCATAAATAAAGCTAATGATGAAAATATTCTGACATTTGGGCCTTATCCTGCCGATGGTTTTTTCGGATCAACCAATTATAAAAATTTTGACGGGATACTGGCTTTATATCACGATCAGGGTATGATACCCTTTAAAGCCTTTTCCTTTGATCAAGGGATAAATTTCACAGCCGGATTACCTATTGTTCGTACTTCGCCGGCTCATGGAACTGCCTTTGATATTGCAGGGAAAAATATTGCTTCACCTGATTCGTTCCGACATGCGATATTCTCAGCAATCGATATTTATAAAAACAGGAAATTGTACGAAGAACTTAATAAAAATCCATTGCCGCTTAAGCAAGAGGAACAAATACAAGAGTTAGACAGCAATGTAACTGACTCTGATGAGATAAATGAGGATGGGGCATAGAGCGTGGGGCATGGAGTATGGAGCACGGAGTTTGTAGAAAAATTGTTAAAAAATTCATTACATTATTATTAGACGCTGATTAACGCAGATATAACGCAGATTTTAACAGCGTTCATCAGCGAAAAACTTGTCCGTATGGAGCTGCGTCTTTAAATGAAATAAAATGCCACCGGTAAAATATACTATACAGGAATTAGCCCATATTGTAAATGGAGAGATAATCAGCAAAGGATTCGAAAACCAGGTTGTTAAAGATATTCTAATAGATTCCCGCCGGCTGATAATCCCTGAAAACTGCATTTTTATAGCGCTTGTAACCAAAAAAAATAACGGGCATAAGTATATTGATGAAGTTTATAATAAAGGAATACGAAATTTTATTGTTTCCGACAGAGAATGTAAACATAAAGATAGTAATTGCATTTTTGTTGAAAACACACTGATTGCTTTACAGAGACTCACTGCATTTCACAGGAGTAAGTTCGAGATTCCTATTATTGGCGTTACAGGCAGTAATGGTAAAACCATTGTTAAAGAATGGTTATTTCAACTTTTAAGTGCAGATAAAAAGATTATCAGAAGCCCTAAAAGTTATAACTCGCAGATTGGGGTTCCATTGTCGGTATGGCAATTAAAAACAGAATGTGAATTGGGAATTTTTGAAGCAGGAATTTCAGAACCGGATGAAATGGGTAAGCTGCAGGCAATAATTAATCCTACAATCGGAATTTTCACTAATATAGGTCCTGCCCACAGTAAGAATTTTATTAGCACCGGGCAAAAGGTGGGTGAAAAACTAAAATTATTTACTAAAGTAAATACGTTAATTTATAATCCTGATTATCCTGAAATACAGGAAACGATTATTAAATCTGAAATTCTGAATAGCATTAATGCTTTCACATGGAGCAAAAAACAAGAGGCTGACCTCCGGATAACGCAGATAACACAGAATGCTAATAATACAACAACCATTTCGGGGTTATATAATAATACTGCAATAACTATTTCAATTCCGTTTACTGACGAAGCATCGGTTGAAAATGCCATTCATTGCTGGGCTACTATGTTATATCTGGAATATGATAACAGGGTTATATGCGAAAGAATGAAAAATCTTCAGCCGATTGCCATGAGACTGGAGATGAAAGAAGGAATAAACCATTGTTCCATTATTAACGACAGCTACAATTCAGACATCAATTCGCTTAAAATTGCTATTGATTTCCTGAATCAGCAAAATCAATATAAGAAAAAAACCGTTATCCTGTCGGATATACTTCAAAGCGGACAAAGCGATAATGAATTGTACGAAGAAATTGCTGTTATTCTTGAAAAAAAAGGAATAGATAAAATTATCGGGATCGGGAATGCAATAAGCAAGCAGGCTAATAAATTTACTATTGAAAAATCCTTTTTCCTTTCAACAGAAGAATTTCTTCAAAAATATTCGTTTGCTTCTTTCCTGAATGAAAGCATACTACTTAAAGGCGCCAGAATTTTCGAGTTTGAGCGTATCAGCCATGCTCTTCAACAAAAAGCGCATGAAACCGTTCTTGAAATCAATCTCAATGCTTTAGTGAATAATCTGAACTACTACCGAAAAAAATTAAATCCTGATACTCGTATCATGGCAATGGTAAAGGCTTTTTCTTACGGAAGCGGCAGTTTTGAAATAGCCAGTATTCTTCAATACCACCGTATCGATTATCTTGCTGTTGCTTATGCCGACGAAGGTGTTGAACTGCGTAAAGCAGGAATTATAACGCCGATTATGGTTATGAACCCTGATGAACAAGGTTTTGACGCCATCATTAAACACAATCTCGAACCTGAAATTTATAATTTCCGTTCACTTAACTTATTAGAAGAAGCTATAAGGACAAACATTATCCCGGATAATAAGCCGGTAAAAGTACATATCAAGCTGGATACAGGAATGCACAGGTTGGGTTTCCTCCCGGAGGAGATTGACCGTCTTATTGAAAAACTCGAAAATATTAAATCAATTTATGTGCAGTCGGTTTTTTCGCACCTTGCTTCCAGCGAGGATTCATCAGATGATGGATTTACACGTTTTCAAATCGAAGAGTTCAAACAAATGGCAGAGAAAATAAAAAGCCGCTCTAATCACTATATTATGATGCACATATTAAATTCTGCCGGAATCAGCCGTTTCCCCGAAGCACAGTTTGATATGGTCAGGCTTGGGATTAGCCTTTACGGGATACATTCAATTGGTGCCGATAAAAACATGCTTGAAAACGTCAGCTCATTAAAATCAACTATCTCTCAAATAAAAAAGATAAAAGCCGGTGAAACTATCGGTTACAACCGAAGCGGAAAAGCTGAAAATGAAATAATAATAGCCATTATTCCCGTTGGATATGCTGATGGTATTAACCGGAAATTGGGCAACGGAAACGGGTCAGTTTATATTAATGGTAAGGTAGCTCCATATATTGGTAATATTTGCATGGACATGTCAATGGTTGACATTACCGGGATAGAAGCCAAAGAAGGAGACGATGTGGTTGTATTTGGCAAGGAGCATACTGTTTCCGAATTAGCCAAAGACATGGGAACAATTCCCTATGAGGTGATATCGGGTATTTCAAGAAGAGTGAAAAGAGTTTATTATCATGAGTAAAACAGATTTTACACTTTTGTACATTATGCCTACTTTTGCAACTTTTTAAATCTTTACATAATAAATGAAAATTTCGTACAACTGGCTGAAACAATACCTTGATTTCGACCTTTCGCCTGAAAAGCTTTCAGAATTATTAACCGATTGTGGTCTTGAAGTGGAAGGGCTTGAGAAATGGCAATCGGTTAAAGGCGGACTTGAAGGAATTGTAATTGGCGAGGTGAAAACCTGCGAAAAACATCCCGATGCCGACCGGCTTAGCATTACAACAGTGGATGTTGGACGCGACAAATTGCTTCCTGTTGTTTGCGGAGCGCCAAATGTTGCTGCCGGACAAAAAGTGGTGGTTGCCACGGTTGGAACAAAGTTGTATAAAGAGGATGATTTTTTCGAGATAAAAAAAGCAAAACTTAGAGGCGAACCATCCGAGGGAATGATTTGCGCCGAAGATGAGCTTGGCTTGGGAACTTCCCACGAAGGTATTATGGTTTTAAATCAGGATGCTAAAACCGGTACACCTGCAAGTGAATATTTCGGTATTGAAGAAGACTACATCTTTGAAATAGGACTTACTCCAAACCGTACCGATGCTATGGCGCACATCGGAGTAGCAAGGGATATAAAAGCTGTTTTGGATAATAATGATTTTATTGCTAATAAAACACAAACCAGGCAACTAAAAATTCCGCCGGTTGAAAATTTCAAAACTGAAAACCATAGCAGAGATATTGAAGTAATTGTTGAAAATACTGAGGCTTGTCCGCGTTATGCCGGCGTTACCATTACAGGGATTGAAGTAAAAGAATCTCCCGATTGGCTTAAAAATCGCTTAAATGCTATTGGGCTTCGACCGATAAATAACATTGTTGACATTACTAACTATGTGCTGCATGAAACCGGACAGCCGCTTCACGCCTTTGATGCGGATGAAATTACAGGCAACAAAGTCATCGTTAAGAAATTACCCAAAGATTCAATATTCATAACGCTTGACGAAATTGAAAGAAAGCTCACTGGGAACGATCTTATGATTTGCAATGCAACAGGAGGAATGTGTATTGGCGGTGTCTTTGGTGGAGTGAAATCGGGAGTAACAGAAAAAACCAAAAATATTTTCCTTGAAAGTGCCTGGTTCGACCCTGTCCATATCAGAAAAACTTCCAAACACCACGATTTGCAAACCGATGCCTCTTTCAGGTTCGAACGCGGAGTGGATCCCGAAATGATTTTATACGCCCTGAGAAGAGCAGCATTAATGATAAAGGAAATAGCCGGAGGCATAATATCATCCGAAATAAAAGATGTTTATCCCAATCCTTTCAAAAAAATTAACATCAATGTTACATGGAAAAACATTGACAGGCTGATTGGAAAATCCATTGGAAAAGAAGTAATTAAAAATATTCTTCATTCACTTGAATTTGAGATACCGGAACAAAACGATGAACGACTTAAGCTTGCCGTTCCATCTTACCGCGTGGATGTAACAAGGGAAGCAGACGTAATAGAAGAAATCCTCAGAATTTACGGTTATAATAATATAGAAATACCGGCTCAACAACTCTCGTCCATTTCGCACACTATAAAACCTGATGCAGAAAAAATTCAGAATCTTGTGTCTGATTACCTTAGCAATAATGGATTTAAAGAAATAATAAACAATTCGCTGACAAAGTCGGCTTATTATGAAACGCATAAGGATTTTAACGAAGATAAAAGTGTTAACATTTTAAATCCTTTAAGCCGTGATCTGAATGTGATGCGTCAAACTCTTCTTTTTGGCGGACTGGAAACAATATTGTATAATCTCAACAGAAAAAATCACGACCAAAAGATTTATGAGTTTGGTAAAGTTTATACTCTGATTCCGGAAAAATCAAAAGCACAGGACGTTACCGAAAAATATATAGAAGTTAATCATCTTGCACTTTTTATTACCGGAAGAATAGAGAAGGAAAGCTGGTACACTGACGATAAACCGGTGGACTACAATTACCTTAAAGCCTTATCATCGAATCTTCTCAAACGAATTGGAATTAATATTGCCAAACTTAATTCGGAAAAAACCAAAAAAAATTATTTATCAACAGGAATGAGTTATATCTCAGATAAGGGCAAATTGCTTGAAATTGGTGTTATTTCAAAAAGTATGCTTGTAGAATTGGATATTAAGCAAAATGTTTTTTATACTGAATTAAACCGGGACCTTGCTTTAGAATTGGTCAGGGGAAATAAAATCCGGTATAAAGGAGTTCCTAAATTCCCGGAAGTCAGACGAGACCTGGCTTTATTGTTAGACAGGAATGTACCGTTTGCGGAGGTTGAAAAGTTAGCTTACCGGGTTGAAAGCAAAATACTGAAAGAAATTAATCTCTTTGATGTTTATGAAGGTGAAAATATTGAAGAGGGTAAAAAATCCTATGCTGTCAGCTTTATTTTACAGGACGAAGAAAAAACCCTTACCGATAAAGTGATAGATAAAATCATGAATAAAATGATGAAAGCCTTTGAAGATAATTTGAATGCAACAATAAGATGAATTGATTTATCAAAAACTAAAAATTTTTATTATGGAAAATAAATATTCAGTAAGTCCGGCAGGTGAGAAATTTCCTATTCCAATGCCGGAGGAATATGACACAGAGTTACAACGCTTAAAAAATTTAGCCGATGAAGCTAAATCTCAGGGTAAAGAAATAGTTGTTGTTATGGGATTAGGATTCGTGGGCATAGTAATGGCAGCCATTGTAGCGGATACTAAGGATGAAAACGGAAACTATACAAAATTTGTGATAGGCTATCAACGTCCAAGTGCAAGAAGCCATTGGAAAATACCTGTGGTTAACCGTGGTGAATCTCCTGTAAAAGCTGAAGACCCTGAAGTTGAAGAACTAATTATTAGAACAGTGGCTGAAGCGAAAACCTTTGTTGCCACTTTTAACAGCGATTGCCTGAAGTTAGCCGATGTGGTGGTAGTTGATGTACAGTGCGACTACTCCAAAACAGAAATGGGCAATATGCGTACAGGCGAAACGGACATGGCTGCTTTGGAAGCCTCCATGAGAACTATAGGCGAAAAAATTCCTCCGCACGCTTTAACTCTTATCGAAACAACGGTTGCCCCGGGAACTACTGAATTTGTTGCATGGCCCATAATGAAAAAGGCTTTTGCGAAACGCGGTTTAAAAGAAACACCACTATTGTCGCACAGCTTCGAACGTGTAATGCCGGGTAAGGAATATGTTTCGTCTATCCGTGATTTCTGGCGCGTTTGTTCGGGTTGTAATAAAGAAGCAAGAGACAAGGTGGAGAAATTCCTTCATGAAGTGCTTAACACTAAAGAATTTCCTTTAACAGTAATGGACCGCCCGATAGAATCGGAAACAACTAAAATTGTTGAAAATTCATATCGTGCTTCTATTTTAGCTTTTATAAACGAATGGAGTTTGTTTGCCGAGCGCAACGGCGTTGACCTGATTAAAGTGATAGATGCCATAAAAATGCGACCGACTCATAATAACATGATTTTCCCTGGACCTGGAATAGGTGGTTATTGCCTCCCGAAAGACGGAGGATTAGGTTATTGGGCATACCGCCATATTCTCGGGTTTGAAGATGGCGATAATGTATTTAAAATCACACCTACTTCTATTGATATTAATGATACCCGCGGATTACATGTGGCTGAATTAACCCGCGACGCTCTTAGAAATATGGGAAGATACATTGCAGGTTCTGATGTATTGTTATGTGGCGCAAGCTACAGGCAGGATGTGGGCGATACCCGTTACAGCGGAAGCGAGATGGTGGTTAGAAAACTTACGGAAATGGGTGCGGAAATACATGTACACGATCCTTATGTTGATAATTGGTATGAACTGGAAAACCAGGACTTAGATCCCGAACATTCATGGAGCCGTTTCTTCCGAAACCAAAATCATCTTACTGAAACACGGGTACTGAAAGACCTGCCAAAAGCGCTTAAAGGTGTTGATGCATTAATACTTGCAGTGCCTCATTCCGAATATCTTAAGCTCGATCCTGAGGACATTGTTAAATGGGCTGGCGGACCTATTGCTGTGGTTGATGCTTTCGGTATTTTACCGGATGATAAAATCCGCAGGTACTTCGAATTAGGCTGCGAAGTGAAAGCCCTGGGACGCGGACATATTCAAAGGCTGAAGAAAGAGATAAAGAATAAAGAATAGTGATTAGTGGTTGACGTGTCTATCGCCGCTCATCGGGATTTGTGCGGCAGACATACGGGAGAGATAATCCCGATGAAAATAATTTAAGGATTTGTAATCCGCTTTGTAAAAACCATACAAGAATTACAAATCCCCGGGAGATTAATTTTCGGATTATCATACGCTATTTCCTTCGCACAAATCCGAAAAAGCCTCGGCTTTGGTAAGGTTGTAAAAGGGTAAAATACTTTTTATCATTTATGAAAAATGCCCTTATATCATTAAATCAGTAACTTTCATCATTGATTTCTATCTGTTTATTCAATAAGTCGGGATTCCCTTGACTTAGCAGTCTTAAGTTGTTAATTTTGATTTTTTTAATCAATTAAATAGGAGGAACTAATCATGAAAACAAATTTACTTAAACTTTTAACGATTGTCTTTGCTTTATGTATTGCAGGGCTAATATCGGCGCAGACTTCCACGCCTGAAAACCTGAAGGAAGTAATTCAAAAATATCAGAATTCGATATTTTATTCTAACAACAATCTTGAAGCATTATCTGAAATTTATAGTGATAATTTAAAATCCACAACAAAGGTTTATGAAGTTGATGGTTTGGTTGTAACCGAAATCCTTTTTTTGGAATGGGAGAATGGGGCATGGGTTAATCAAGCAAAAATGGTAAACACGTATGATAACAATGATTTTTTAACGGAGACGATTACCTACGGGTGGGACGAAGGTGTTTGGAAAGAAATCATGAAGATGGAATACACTAATAATGCGAGCGGCGACCCTACAGAGATGCTTTGGTATAATTGGAATATTAATACGCTGGTATGGGATTTAATGTTTAGAGATACATATACATATAATGCCAGCGGGTGGCGTATCGAATTATTATCTGAAATGTGGATGGTAACACAATGGATGAATAGTAGTAAGATAGAATACACTTATGACGGAAATGGGAATTTGATAGAAGAGTTGCAATTAGCCTGGGGTTTCATGACCAATGTCTGGGAGAACTCTACAATATCCAATTACACTTATGTAAATGATTTATTAACTGAACAACTTATGAAGTTATGGGACGGCAATGCATGGGAAAATGAATATAATACGTTTTGGACATATAACGGAGGAACACATTATATTGAAGTATTACAGAAAATATGGAATAACGGTCAATGGGAGAACTATACGCATGGTGTTCCTACGTATAATGCTAATTGGAATATTACTGAACATTTGGGAGAAGAATGGCAAAATGGAGCCTGGGTTAATGACCTTCTGCAACTTTATACCTATGACGGTAACGGTAATTTAATTGAAGTTATTACGCAAGATTGGATTGCAAATGCATGGGTAAATCAACTTAAAATGATTTATTCATACACAGGTGTTGGAATTTTTGAATATTCAAATTTTAATAATTCCGGAATTAATCTTACGAATTACCCAAATCCTTTTGTTTTGGAAACAACAATTGCTTTTGATATCTCTGAAGATTGCCATGTACAACTTGAGATATTCGACCTTTCCGGGAAAAAAGTTATTACACTATTTGATTCAGATTTTACTCCCGGTAACTATTCGGTAATATGGAACGGAAATAATACTTCCGGAAATAAACTTGAAACAGGAATTTATTTATACAGGATTAATGCCGATGGTATATCCTCAGTGAAAAAATTGACAATTATAGAATAAGAAAGGGTAAGAATTCTTTGTATAAGTCCTGCTTTTGTCAATGAGGCAGGACTTTTTTTATTTTTATTCGTCAGACCACTTCGCACAAGGCAAGCATACAGGAGAGACAATCCCGATAAAATAACCATACGCTCATCGGGATTTGTGAGGCAGACATACGGGAGAGATAATCCCGATGAAAATAATTTAAGGATTTGTAATCCGCTTTGTAAAAACCATACAAGAATTACAAATCCCCGGGAGATTAATTTTCGGATTATCATACGCTATTTCCTTCGCACAAATCCGAAAAAGCCCTGATGTCTATTAATCTTATTTACCTATTTACTTATACCCCTATCCTTATACCTATTTCCCCCATCCTTAACAATTTTTAAATACGCCTTTCGTTTTTTTAGTAATTTTACACTCCAATTCAGACAAATAACTTAATGGACGTTCAGGCAATAAAACAACGCTTTGGCATCATCGGTACTTCTCCACTGCTCAACAGGGCAATAGATATTGCCTGTCAGGTAGCTCCTACCGATTTAACAGTTCTAATTTCGGGTGAAAGCGGCGTAGGAAAGGAAGTGTTCCCTAAAATAATTCATCAGCTAAGTGTCAGGAAACACGGTAACTATATTGCCGTAAACTGTGGCGCCATCCCTGAGGGCACTATTGATTCCGAGCTGTTCGGACACGAAAAAGGGTCGTTCACCGGTGCTCACGAGGCAAGAAAAGGGTATTTTGAAGTAGCCAACGGAGGCACTATTTTCTTAGATGAGATAGCTGAATTACCGTTATCTACTCAGGTTCGATTGTTACGCGTGCTCGAAACCGGTGAGTTCTTTAAAGTAGGTTCTTCAAAAGTTATTAAAACAGACGTCAGGGTTGTGGCAGCCTCTAATGTTGATATTCCGGAAGCTATCAGCGGAGGTAAGTTCAGGGAAGATTTATATTACAGATTGAATACTGTACCAATTTACATTCCAGCTTTAAAAGAAAGAAAAGAAGACATCTACTTGCTGTTCAGGAAATTTGCTGCCGACTTTGCCGAAAAATACCGTATGCCTGTCCTTCAACTTGATGAAGAAGCTGTTAAAATCCTTACTAATTACAGGTGGCAGGGAAATGTAAGGCAATTGAAAAATATCACCGAGCAAATTTCCATTATCGAAAAAAACAGGGACATCAATGCACAAACTTTACTGAAATATCTTCCTCAAAGTCAGTACAGAGATTTACCTGTTTTGTACAGGAAAGAAGAAGAAAGAAAAGAAATTTCGGAGCGGGACCTCCTGTATAAGGTGCTTTTTGATATGAAAAAAGACATTAACGACCTGAAAAGCATAGTTGGAGAAATATTGCAAAACGAAGATATTACTAAAAACATTCAACAAAACAATGCTCAGCTAATAAAAAAACTTTACCAAAATATCGAGTCTTTCGAAGATCAAACTGGCGACATTCAAATACACCGACCTCCGGCTGATCCTGTTGTTGAGCCGATACAGGAAACAGAAGTCATTGAAGAATCGCTGTCAATCCAGGATAAAGAAGTCGATCTTATTAAAAAAGCCCTTACAAAATATAACGGTAAACGAAAAAAAGCTGCCACAGAACTCGGCATATCCGAAAGAACTCTTTACCGGAAGATAAAGGAATACGACATTAATTAAATATTAATAGTTTCAATTTATAAAATTTTCAAAACTTGATAAAACTCTCTGTAATAAAAAGTATTATTTTCATTGCGACATTAATTTTTATGAGCGCCTGTACTGTTAACTATTCTTTCACCGGCGCTTCCATACCGATTGAAGTAAAAACAATAAACATTAAATATTTTCCCAATAATGCCTCATTGATCGAACCGACACTCAGCCAAAAATTAACGGAAGCCCTGGAGGATAAATTCGTTTCGGAAACCAGTCTGATCCTTGTAAATGAAGGAGGCGACTTAATACTTGAAGGAGCTATAACAGGTTATAGAACCCAGCCTGTAGCAATTCAGGAAAATGACCAGGCAGCTATGAACCGCCTTACAATTACGATTGATGTTAATTATACAAATACTGTTGATGAAAAAATGAGTTTTGAATCTGTCTTTTCAAGATATGCCGATTATGCAAGCGATCAGAATCTGGCAGAAATACAAGGGCAATTAATTGATGAAATAAATGAAATGCTTGTTGAAGATGTTTTTAACAAAGCAGTAATAAACTGGTAAAAGAAATGAATCGTCAGCAATTTATCAACTATATTAAATCGCCCGAAAAACTAAATGCTGAAAGCATACTGTTGCTGGAAAACCTGGTAAATGATTATCCTTATTGCCAGACCGCTGACATTTTGTTCGTTTTAAACCTTTACAAGGAAAGCAATATAAAATTCAACAGTCAACTTAAGATGGCATCTGCTTATGCTCCCGATCGTAAAGTCCTTAAACAACTGTTAAATTCACTTCAAAAATCATCCTCTCCCCTTAAAGATACAGAAGTTATAAGCAAAAAAGAAATTTCATCGGCAGAAATTGAATCGCAAATCATTGATCAAAAAACAAAAGAAGATTCTGCGATAAGAATATCAATTAGCGAGTCTAATCTTGATTGTTTAGAAGACCTGCTTCCTAAAGAAAACAACCTGAAAGCCAATGAAGACCTCATTGATAAATTTATTAAGGAAGAACCAAAGATATCTGCTCAGGCAAAAACCGATTTTTTCAATCCTGTTGATACGGCAAAACAAAGCCTTGTTGATAACGTGGAAATAGTATCGGAAACGCTTGCAAATATTTATTATAAACAAGGAAATTTAGCCAAAGCTATTAAAATATACCATAAATTATGTTTGCTTAATCCGAAAAAAAGTAATTACTTTGCAGCCCAAATTGAAAAAATAAAGAAAGAGATTAAATAATCTGATAATTAATTAAAAAGACAAAATAAAATGGGATCTTATATTGTTATTGCAGTTTTAATTTTTGTAACCTGCGTATTGCTGACGCTGATTGTATTGGTCCAAAGTTCTAAAGGCGGCGGATTAGCATCAAATTTTTCATCATCCAACCAGTTTATGGGTGTTAGAAAAACGGCTGATTTTCTTGAAAAGTCCACATGGACACTTGCAGTGATGCTATTATTACTTAGCTTATTTTCCATATTTGTTATACCAAGGGGTGGTAATATACAAGCAGGCGATAGTGAATTGCAGGAACTATACCAGGACTTACCCGATGTGCAACCTATTGAAGACTATTTACCGCCACCAGAACAATCTGAAACAGAAAATTCCGAAGGACAATAAAAACAATTAAAAATAAAAGTTAAAATGTCAGAATGTCATCAAATTCTGACATTTTTTGTTTTGGCATAAATTATGTCAAAAGCAGCTTTGAAAAAATTAAAATTATTTTCTAAACAATAAAATCATAATGCTATGTCAGAAATTAAAATTAAACCATTAGCAGACCGTGTACTGATTGAACCGGCAAATGCCGAAGAAAAAACTTCAGGCGGAATTATAATTCCTGATACTGCAAAAGAAAAACCTCAAAAAGGTTTAATCGTTGCGGTAGGACCAGGAACAAAAGATGAAAAACCAACAGTTAAAGTTGGTGATACTGTGCTTTATGGCAAATATGCCGGCACCGAAATAACTTATGATGATAAAGATTACCTCATCATGAAAGAATCAGATATTTATGCAATAATTTAAATTCATTATTTTGTAATTAACTAAAAAAAATAAAAAATGGCAAAAGACATTATTTTCGATCTTAAAGCAAGAGATGCATTAAAAACAGGAGTTGATGAATTAACCAACGCTGTAAAAGTTACATTAGGGCCAAAAGGCCGTAATGTTATCCTTGATAAATCATTCGGTTCACCGGTTATTACAAAAGACGGTGTAACTGTAGCTAAAGAAATTGAATTAGCAGATACCGTTGAAAACATGGGCGCCCAAATGGTAAAAGAAGTGGCATCCAAAACAAATGACATCGCAGGTGACGGTACAACCACGGCTGTTGTATTGGCTCAGTCGATCATAACAACCGGTTTAAAAAATGTTACTGCCGGAGCTAATCCGATGGACCTGAAGCGTGGTATTGACAAAGCTGTGGCTGAAGTTATCAAATCGCTCAAAGCCCAGACTAAGCAAATTATCGACATCGGTGAAAAGGTAGAGCAGGTTGCAACAGTTTCCGCAAATAACGATAAATTAGTTGGAAAGCTTATTTCAGAAGCTATGGATAAAGTTAAGAAAGACGGTGTAATTACTATAGAAGAAGCTAAAGGAATTGAAACTTACGTTGACGTTGTGGAAGGTATGCAATTCGACAGGGGTTACATTTCTCCATACTTCGTAACTGATGCTGAAAAAATGGAAGCAGTATATGAAAGTCCGTATATCCTTATCCACGACAAGAAAATTTCCGTGATGAAAGACCTGCTTCCGATTCTTGAAAAAATCGCTCAATCAGGGCGTCCATTGTTAATAGTAGCTGAAGATGTTGAAACTGAAGCATTAGCAACATTGGTTGTAAACAAATTAAGAGGTGGCTTAAAGGTTGTTGCAGTTAAGGCTCCGGGATTTGGCGACAGAAGAAAAGAAATGCTTGAAGACCTTGCTATCCTGACCAGCGGTACCGTAATTTCAGAAGAAAAAGGATACAAACTCGAAGATACAACTATCGACAATCTTGGTGAAGCTGAAAAAATCACTATTGATAAAGATAACACTACTATTGTCAGCGGAAAAGGCAAGAAAGAAGACATACAGGGCAGGATTAATCAGATCAAAGCACAGATAGAAACCACTACATCAGATTATGACAAAGAAAAGCTTCAGGAAAGACTAGCTAAACTGGCAGGTGGAGTGGCAGTTATTTATGTTGGCGCTGTCAGCGAAGTGGAAATGAAAGAAAAGAAAGACCGTTTTGACGATGCTTTGAATGCAACGAGAGCTGCTATTGAGGAAGGTATTATTCCTGGCGGTGGAGTTGGTTATTTGAGAGCTATTAACGCAATCAATAACTTTAAAGGTGAAAACGATGACCAGGATACAGGTATTGCAATCATTAGGAGGGCGTTGGAAGAACCGGTGCGTCAGATCGTTGAAAATGCAGGCTTGGAAGGTTCGGTAGTGGTTCAAAAAATTAAGGAAGGTAAAGATGACTTTGGTTACAATGCACAAACACACAAATATGAAAACCTGATGAAAGCCGGTGTAATCGATCCTACTAAAGTAGCTCGTGTAGCTCTTGAAAACGCAGCTTCAATTGCAGGTATGTTATTAACAACCGAATGTGTTGTAGCTGAACATAAGGAAGAAAAAGAAGCAATGCCGGCAATGCCCCCGGGTGGCGCTCCTGGCATGGGCGGAATGGGTGGAATGTATTAAAAACAATATAATATTTCGAATTTTATTAAACCCCTCCAAAGCGAGGGGTTTTTTTATTTGTACTTTTTAATAATTTTTTGTTTTGATTTTGAGTTTGTCATACGAACTGTTAAATTAAAGAATAAAATTATACTTAAATCGTTTATAATCTAAAAAAATTATACAATATGAAGAATCTTTTTTTGATTATTGCCTTCTTATGCTTTACCCTATTTCCAAATTTAATTTTAGTTGGTCAAAATGTGCAAAATAATAAGCCTCTAATTGACGAAAAAACAGGTTTAATAACTTACAAAGAAGTAATACAGGAAGAAGGCACAAAACAAGATTTCTTTAACCGGGCAATAGGCTGGATCAACACGTACTACAAAAATCCGGTTGATGTTACTAAAACCCGTGATCCGGAAACCGGTATTATAAAAGGACTCCACAGGTTCAAGATAAAAAATACCGATGAAAATGGCTTCCAAACCGATGCGGGGGTTATTCAGTATAGGTTTACCCTTGAGTTTAAAGAAGGAAGGTACCGGTATATATTAACCGAATTTATAATGCGTCAGGCGTCAAAAGTTCCGGTGGAAAAATGGCTGAATAAAGATGACCCGCAATACAATCCTGCATGGGATGAATACCTGATCCAGGTTTACAGCTTTACCAAATCGTGGATAGAAAGCCTGAAAAAAGGCATGATGCCGAAAGTGCAAGCTACGGACGAAGAATGGTAGTTTAATGCTTGATGTTTCACGCCCGGACAGGATGTCCGATGTTCGAAGCCTGCTTGCAAATATTCTTAGCACTAAAGGCTACTTATTATTTCTGATCCCTTAATCATATTTTCACGCATAAAAAAAACCGCCCCAATGTATAGGGCGGTTCAAATTGCATATATAACCTAAATTTGATCGAATATTCTAATTAAGCAATTTATTATAAACTTTTTGTTTTAAAGGTAACAGGTCTGCCCCATTTACTGGGGATGCCACACCCGCAATTAGATTTAATATAAATATTATAGACTGTCCCGGGCTCTAATCCTCTCATGGTAAGTTCCATTTTAGTAGAAATAGATTGTCCACCTTGACTGACATTATATTTATTAATATACTCTCCTTGCTCTGGTTCGAAGCCAACCTCACCAATTTCTATATCCCAACTAGATACTCCGCGACTTATAGACCAAATTAAGTTAGTTGAACTTGTCGTAGTTGCATTAACATGCAGCCCGACAGGAGATAAACAAACGTTTTGTATTGACGTCTGGCTAAATGCCAGGTTCGCAATTGCAAAACAAAAAACTAAAAAAAACAATTTGTGTGTTTTCATAAAATAAATAAAATTTAAAAGTTTAAATTTGAAATGATTACTTCATTTCGTTAATTGCAGCGAACAACGCAAGACCCATGCCAATTCAGTGCAACAAATGATTACCGAAGTATAAAGTGCTTATTATAAGTATGGTAAAAAAAATAAAATATTACGTTAGATAAGAGGAGTAAGATTTAATTTTACGATTTCGTAGTTTGTGTCCAATAATGGAGGGGTAAACTCTGGAATAGCTGGTAAAACAAAACTTGAAATCAATGAATCAAATATTCGAACTTTCAAAACTTATTTTGGAGGTCCGGCAGGTTACTCATCAGATTCTTTTGTCAGAGCCTGAAAATAAGTTTCAATATTCTCACTCGGCTTGTATGCCGGATACTGGAGAATTTCTCCTTTTTTATTTATCAAAATAAAAAGCGGGAAAGTTTTTATATCGTAATCTTTTAACAAATCATAGCCGCTGCCATTATAAAGGAATATCCATTCGTATCCCTTATCCTTTACATATTTTCTTACAATCTCCGGGTTTTTATCAAGAGAAACTGAAACGAATTCAATGCGGTTTTTATGATCGTTATACAGATCAGCCATTAATTTCATTTCTGCAAGGCAGGCGTAACTCCATGTAGTTATAAAGCTAAGGTAAACAGGTTTCCCGAATAACTCCGATAGCTCAACCATTTTTCCGTTCAGGTCGGGTAGTTTGAAATTCGGCGTGTGTGTTCCTTTTTCAAGTTTCGTTAAAGTTATTACAAGGTTATTTGCTATCAGCCGGTGCTCAGGAAATTTACCGGAAGCGGCTACTTGCTTCAGAATATCCAAAATGTTCTGCCGGGAATAATCAGGTGAATAATAAAGCTCTTTTAACCCTTTTAGCATCACCATTTCGCGTATAACTTCATTTCTGAGCAAGGTGTCTTTGCCAAGAGTGTCCATTAATACTGTATAACTACTTTGATAATTAATGGCGGATAAAAGGTCGGTTCTTGAAATGGATTTTGAGCCGGAGGTTAAATAATGGTCAAAAAACTGGTTGAAAAAATACATGTATTCCGTATTGTGATAAAGTACCGGCTTTTTGTCCAAATACTTTAAAAAAATTTCCGGTTTCTTAACCGACACCCCGGCTAACTCGACAGAAGCAATTTTATATTCGATGTAATCCTGAAAATAATCATTATCAATGTCCTTAAATTTTTGTTCGATTTCCTTTTTAAAGGAATCAATCAGGCTTCTTTTTCTTTTTTTGTAAATTTCATCAAAATTATTTATGACAAATTCATTATATAATGTATTGAATTCTGTTATCAGGTTATTCAGTCCCGGTTTAAGATCAGTGGTGATTTTGCAACAGAGGTGCTCTTTTTTATAGTATGGTCTGTACTGGTTATCAATGGATATTGAATCGCAATTAATTTCATATTTGCCACCGGGTTCAAGGTAAAGTATAAACGAGTAAAATTCAATATCAAAAAAAGAAATCATTGGTTCTTTTATATCAATATTAAATAAAAAAAACCCGTTTTTATCAATTATTGTTCTGTCCAGAACCAGTTCATCATAAGTAATTTGATCGGAATAAACGAGCAGCCTTATTTCCAGATTCTCTGCATTAGGCAAATTCCCGGTAATTGTTGTCTCGGTTGAAAAAGAATATAAAACTGACAGAGTTAAAATGAAAGCTAAAAAAGTTATTTTAATCATCTAATTGATTTTTTTACAAAACAGAAACGCCGGATTAACGGATTTGTTTTTTAAAGTATGCTGACAAATCAACCTCTTGAGGAACAAACTGGCTTGCATCACCTCCGTGCCGGAGTATATCACGGACCATCGAGGAGTTCAGAGGTGTGTGTTCGGTTGATGTAAGTAAAAACATAGTTTCAATTTCAGGATATAGCTTTTTATTGATCTGACCTATGCTGCGTTCGAATTCAAAATCGGCAGAAGTCCTTAGTCCTCTTAATATATACCCTGCGTTTAATTTTTTACAAAGATCAACAGTCAAGCCTTCGTATTTTAACACTTTTACCTGCTGGTAATCTTTAAATACCTTTTTAATCCATTCAACTCTTTGGTCGATAGGGAAAAAGTCTTTTTTTTCGATATTTATCCCTATTGCCACATACAATTCGTCAAACAGAGGCAAGGCTCTTTTTATGATAGATTCGTGTCCTATGGTGATAGGATCGAATGAACCGGGAAAAATGGCTGTTTTTTTCATATTTTCTTTTCTTTTCTTTTCAAATTTTTCGTTTTCTTTTCTGGTAAGTAGTTTTCAGATGAAACAACTTCTTTCCCTGATTCTTTTTCAAGTGCTTTTCTCGCATCTCCTGCTATTTTACCACCTTTCCGTGCTACAATTTTATTTTCCGGAAATCCCTTTGCATCTGTGTTTCTTGTTATTTCAGTTGTCGAAGCTTCTCCAAGCATTGAAAAAATCAGTTCTAAATCATTCATGTGGTCACGAAGATTTTCTCTTTTCAGACCTTTCACTTTTTTGTATTGAGAAGGAGTTATGCCAAAAGTGGCTTTTGATATTTCTGCTGTTAGTATTGCATATTCAATTTGTTCTTTTATTCCCCTTGTTTTCCATTCATCAGTCAATTCTTCACGAATGGCAATACTTCTCATTCGCTTTTCTATCCAATCGTCAGGGTAACCTTTTTGTTTGTAAATTTCTCTTGCCCGTTTTGAAGCTAATTCAGGATTTTCAATTT
>JAIORT010000585.1 GCA_021107975.1 Bacteroidales bacterium
GACATCTTTATGGCCGGCCTGCAGGATAATGGAACCATCATTCCTTACAACGGCGAATATAACAGGGTACTTGGTGCAGACGGAATGAATTGTGCCATTGATTATACCGATGATCAATATATGTATGGCAGTTCACAATTTTCACATATCAGTCGTAGCGTGGAAGGTGCTCAATACACTGTTGGATGGTCGCAAATATCCTCATCAATTGAAGAGGATGCCGGATGGTTCAGGCCGTTTATTCTTGATAAGGATAATCCGAACAAAATATTTGCAGGATACCAAAATGTTTGGCGAAGCAGTAATGTAAAAACAACTAATCCCGGCGATGTATCCTGGACAAATATTTCAGATGGTAAAATAAATGAGGACAAAACTATAGGGGTGATGGAGCAATCCCACGCCGATGGAAATATTATTTATATCTCAAAAGGCGATGGAACACGGCTTTACAGGACAGATAATGCTTATGCTGCTGATCCAACTTGGGTAGAAATTACCAAGCCGTATGGTTGGCCTGTAAAATGCCTGGAAACACATCCTACTAATCCGGATATTGTTTACATGGCCATTGATAGATATATATACAAATCGACTGACAGAGGCGAAAACTGGACATCAATTACGGGAAACCTTCAGGATATTCCGTATTATTGTATTGTTTATCATATTGGAAGTAATGAAGGCTTGTATGTAGGTTCAAGAGCAGGAGTTTACTATAAAGATGCTGATATGTCCGACTGGGTGCTTTTCAAATCAGGATTGCCTTTGGTTTCTGTTGGCGACATGAAAATTATTTATTCAACCGAACCTGACAGGTTGGTTGCAGGAACATGGGGGCGCGGGGTTTGGAAAACAGATGTACTACCTGATATGAAACCGGACCTTAAATTTACCAATGCCAATGCTACAGTTACAGATTCTGAGGTTGATATAGATGTTGTGCTTATTAACGACTCTGAAATGGGTGATGCCGGACCATATTTTATAGGATATTATGTTTCTGACAACAATATTATCAGCACCGGTGATTATTTAATCGGAGAAGATTCAATAAATCTGCATTATCCCGGAATAATAGTGGCCGATGATATTTTGGTTGACGTATGTGATGTAGAACCTGAAATTCCAACCGGCACTTACTATATTGGATCTTTTGTCGATAATCGGTTTGAAGTTGATGAAACCCATGAATGGAATAACAACATCACCTGTGCACAGCAGATTACTTTATCCGATGCTCCTGCACCACTTAATGTTCAGGCTTCAGATGGAGCCTACGGGGATAAAATAGTTATCACATGGGATCCTCCTCCAGGGCCAACAGTTTATCATTATAAAGTATATAGAAATACTACCAATAATCCAAATACTGCTATCCCGGTCAGCCCTGATCCCTGGAACACCAATACAACTTACTGGGACGAAACAGCAACAGATGGAATTATTCATTATTATTGGATACAAGCCTCGGATACTTATCTTGGTTTCAGGGCAGGAGCTTTAAGCACATCTGATAATGGCTATCAATATCTTAGCCCTCCAACCAATGTTGAAGCTACTGACGGGCAATATGACGACAGAATAATAATAACCTGGGATCCGCCTGAAGGAGCTACTTATTATAAAGTCTGGAGAAATACTTCAACCAATGTTAACACTGCAATCCCCCTTTCTACAAACTGGACTTCAAATAATGAATTTACGGACTGGACCGCAACTACGCCTACAATATATTTTTACTGGGTAAAATCTGCAATGAGCAGTTCGGGGTTGAGGGAATCGCCTAATTACAGTTCCTATACCTTAGGATGGGTTGGCTTAACCGGTGCTCCTGAAGCAGATGCCACCGATGGATTATACCACGACCGCATTGAAGTTACATGGAATAGTATTCCCGGAGCTTCCCATTACAAGTTATTTTATAATACAATTGATGACCCTGAAACATCTTCTACTTATGGTGGATGGCAATCACAGACAACCAAAACAATGACAACCGCAACACGAGGAATACTATATTATTTTTGGGTAAAGGCTGCAGTTGACCAATATGGTGGAATGGCTTCAGGATTTGGCGAAGGAGACAGTGGCTGGCGAAACTTTGAAGCGCCTGAAGATGTTCAGGCAAGTGATGGTACCTCAACCGATTATATTGAAATTTCATGGGATAATAATATTTGGACTAATTATTACAGGGTATATAGACACATTAATCCTATTCCTTCCTTGGCAGAACCAGTCTCTGATTGGTTAGAAGAAGATCCCGGATTAACGACTACATTTAATGACAGTACTCCAGACTCTCCACCCGATTATTTTTATTGGGTAAAGTGCTCAAATGATCCCATTGGTGAGTATTCCAGTGACTACAGCAGTTATGACATAGGCTGGCGGAAACTTTATACACCCACTGTTGAAGCAACAAATGGGTCTTATGCAAATAAAGTTAGGGTTACATGGGATCCTGTACCTGGAGCGAACTCATACAGGGTAATCCGTTTTACACCAAGCACGGGTATTTATGATACACTGTCAGACTGGTCAAGCACTTTGAATTACCAGTATAACGATTATGATGTGGATTATGGAGTTTCATGGATATGGCTTTATTATTATGTTGATGCCGCTTACAATAATTATGGATATAAACCAGGAGACCAGGGTCACGACTCTGGTTACCCGGGAGAATGTGGAAATCTTACAGATGATCCAAATTACCGAAGTGTTAATTTTCATGGAACAATACTTGAAATAACCCAAAGAGTGATCAATAACGGATCTTTCCCGCTTACGAATCCCAGTAAAGTCGGATATGTTCTTGAAGAAACTCCTCCTGAAGGTAGCTGGAATTATTTCTTAGGGAAAGCAGATATTCCAGCCCTCGCTGTAGGGGCATATTATGATGTAACATTTGTTGTCGATCTGGATACCATTATTGATGGCCCTGTAACTTATGGAATCTGGACAGTTGCCAGTTACATGCCTATGGGTGGTACAAATTGCCAGTCGAATCTTTATGATGATTATCTTATCTGGGAAAGTATTCCATTTGTTTATAACGATGCCTTATTCGGTACTTACACCATAGGTGGGACGAATCCTGATTTTCCAACATTTACCAATGCTGTTGTAAATCTTATAAACAAAGGTATCTCCGATCATGTTACTTTTAACGTAAGGCCGGATACATATTATGAGCAAATATTCATTCCGGCTATTAACGGTTCAGGTGCTTCTAAAACAATTACCTTTCAAACCGAACCGAACAAATCGGATACAGCAGAAATAAATTTTTCAAGCAATGAAGGTAATTATACCATACAATTTGATGGCGCTTCTTATATTATTATTAAAGACCTGAAATTAACTTCTCCCGGCTTTACCGACAATCATTCAACTTACGGAAGAGTGATTTCATTCAGCAATAATTCCCATCATATCTCTTTATTAAATAACAGAATTTCAGGCACTTCGGATGATTCATATATCTCTGAGAACAATGTGGTTATTTATTGTGAAAACTCCGACTGTAATGATATTCTGATAAAAGATAACGAAATTTTAAATGGTTCCTGGGGGATATATTTTCACGGAGTTGGTTCAGGTACTGATTTGTCAACAGGTTTGGAAATCAGCGGTAATTTAATCCATGATTTTATGTATTCCGGTATTTCATTAAAATATCATCAAACGCCACAAATTATTGGAAATTCAATTCAATATTTTACTTCATCTGTTGCACAATGTTATGGTATTGAACTGGCAAATATTGAAGAGGGATTTACACTAAATAAAAACCAGGTAATAATGGAACCTTGTGATAATGTCGTCTTTGGAATCTATTTATACGATTGTGTCGGCAGTGCTGTTAACAGGGGATTGGTATCAAACAATTTTGTTGCTATGTCCTCCAATGCTCACCCCTTATATGCGATAACGGTTTTCATGGGAAACTACACAGATATTTATTATAACAGTGTTAACATAACAGGAACAAACTATCAGGATAACTTCTGTATTAGTCTTGACTGCGCTGATGAAACTGCAACCTACAACAATAATGTGTTGAATAATATATTTTCAAATCAGGCAGGTGGTTATAGTATTTTGATTGGAGATAATGCAATCACGCATAATTATCTATCTTCATCAGATAATAATGATCTGTATAACACCGGCTCATTCATTGGCTTGTATGGAAATACAAATCAGATTTCTGATCTGTCTGCCTGGCAAACGGTCTCAGGCTTTGACAGTAATTCCGTTTCGGCAGATCCACAGTATTTGAGTTCAACTGACCTCCATGTATTAAGCCCGGCATTGAATGATGCGGCAGTACCGGTATCATCCGTTACGGAAGATATTGATGGAGAAGCCAGGCACCCCTTGTACCCTGATATCGGTGCGGATGAGTTTATGCCTCCACCACCTGATTATGATATTTATGTTAACGATATTATTTCGCCCGTAACCGGGGAGGGATTAACAAACCAGGAAACAGTTAATATCGACATATATAATGTCGGATCCGAAAATGTGAGCAATTTCCCTGTTTCTTTTACCATTAATGGAGGCGCTCCTGTTACTGAGACTGTTACGAACACACTAAACTCATTTGACGTAATGAATTATTCATTCACAATCAAAGCCGACCTTTCTGTCGTAGGTACATACGAAATTATAGCCTGTACATGTTTACCAAATGATGAGGTTCCGGGAAATGATTGCTTCACAACTAATGTTGAACATTTGCCACCTTCGTATTGTCTTCCCGAATATATTGAAGGTTGTTCCTGGGGTGATTTTATAGATGATTTTTCATTAAACACAATAAATCAAACCAATACAGGCTGCAGTCCTGATGGTTATGGAGATTACACAACAATTATGACTGACCTGGCTCAAGGTGGATCTTATACTATGGAACTAACTATTGGTAATTATGACCTATATGTTTCTCTTTGGGTTGACCTCAATGATGATTTTGCCTTTGATACCACCGAAAGGTTTATTGAATCTCTCTATTGTATGATGCCATACACTCCTTATTCCGGCATAGTAACACTTCCGGTATCTGCTACGCTCGGAATGCATCGTATGAGGGTAAGAGGTGTTTATTTTCCTGAAGGGCCAATTGATCCTTGTAATGAATATTGGGTTGGTGAAACTCACGATTATACCGTTAATATTATTGGCGGAGGCGGCTTAAGTGTAAACCTGGGGCCTGATAAGCCTGTTTGTGATGGTGCGTCAGAAATTTTAACAGCTACGGTAACCGGAGGAACTTCACCATATACTTACCTGTGGAGTACCAATGAAACAACACCCTCAATAACAGTCAGCCCTGATACTGATTCGACTTACTCGGTTACAGTTACCGATGATATAGGATATTCTGCAATAGATGATATTCTTTTAACAATTGCACAGAGTCCGTCTGCAACAGCAACATCAAATTCACCGGTTTGTGAGAATGTCTCCATCGAATTACAAGGTTCGGGTGTAGCTTATGGAACTACCGAAACTTTTTGTACAAGCAATTGTGAGATGCCTACAGGATATTGCATTTCCGGAGCATTGAACACACCGGATTCTGAAATTGATGAAGTTATTTTTAATACAATATCAAACAATACAGCCGGTATTTGTGTAACATATTCGAATTTTACAAATATTTCAACAACAGTTAAAAAAGGTGAATCATATCCTTTTAGTTTAACAGTGGGCACCTGCGGTGGAAATTATACCAAAGGGGCAAAATTGTTTATCGACTGGAACAGGGACGGAGATTTTGATGATACAGGCGAAGACATTGAATATTTTGGGCCAAATGATTCAACTAAAACCTATACATCAACTGTTGCTATTCCTTCTTATGCAATACTTGGAACCACAAGAATGCGTATTGTTGCCCCCGAAACTTTTCATCCCGACACAATCTCCCCTTGTGGTGAATATTGGTTTGGAGAAACTGAAGACTATAGTATTGAGATAGTAGAATCTGTAACAAACTCTATTGCTTTTTACGATTGGACCGGACCGGATGGCTTTTCTTCTTCCGTGCAAAATCCGGTCATTTCATCAGCAACAATTGATAATGCCGGTATTTATACACTCACTGTTACTGATGATAATGGTTGTGAAGGTTCGGATAATGTTGATGTAACAGTTGAAACCTTACCCACATCTTACGCCGGAGCAAACGACACTATTTGCGAAACCGAAACTTATCAGCTTAACGGGCAGGCTTCCAATTATAGTTCATTATTATGGACTACATCCGGAACAGGAAACTTTGATAATAACACAATTCCTGACCCTGTGTATATACCCAGTGCTGTCGATATCAATAACGGAGAGGTTATACTTACATTGCTCGCTTATGCCAATGCACCTTGCTCAAATAATGCTCTTTCTGCAATGACATTAAAAATTATTAAACAACCCAGTGTTTTTGCAGGCAATGATGCAACAATCAATGAAGGGGAAATATATGTCCTGATTGAAGCAACTGCATCAGAATACACCAGTCTTGAATGGTCAACTACCGGAACAGGAACATTTGATGACATCGGAATACTAAATCCGGAATATACACCAGGTACAGGTGAAACCGGAATAATATCATTGATTCTAACCGGATATGCCAATAGTCCATGCACAGAGCAAAAAGACACGTTGGAGCTTGAAATAATACCCTATGAAGGTTTCGATCTGGATTTAAAGGTATTCCTTAATGGACCATTTAATGGTATAGATATGAATACAAATCTGAACTCAATTTTACCATTAAGTCAGCCCTACACCGATTCCCCATGGTTTTATCTTGGTACGGAATCTACTTCATTGATACCAAATCCGGATATTGTAGATTGGATACTGGTTGAACTGCGTGATGCTACTGATGCCTCAAATGCTACACCTGTCACGACAATAGCCCAACAAGCAGCCTTCCTGTTAAAAGATGGTTCCATAGTTGATTTAGACGGTACATCCATTTTATCATTTGAGCATTCTATCATTCAATCATTGTTCGTCGTTATCTGGCACAGAAACCACGTAGGAATTATTTCAGCCAACCCTTTGGTCAGAGATAGTGGAGTTTATTCCTATGACTTTACAATAGATGATTTACAAGTCCTCGGCGGAAACTTAGGATATAAAGAACTCGTTCCCGGAACATGGGGTATGACAGGAGGCGACGGTGACGCTAACGGATTAGTTGAATCTGCTGACAAAACCAATTCATGGTTGCCTGATGCTGGAACAAATGGATATAAAGTTTCGGACTTTAATATGGATACCCAGATTGATAATAAAGACAAAAACGATATATGGCATTTTAATTTAGGAAAAGAAAGCCAGGTGCCGGATTGATGTTCATTATTGGAAGTTTTATGTTTTTGGTCATCCTTCACATCAAACATGGAACCAGTCTGCCTATGGTCAACCTTATTTCAGGAAGTCCAGATTTTAAAATCAAATTATTGGGAAGGTTAATAGATTAAGATAATTCGTAAGAATTTTAGTAAAATTTAATTGTAAATACTTGCCCTCTGTAAAAAAAAGCCTTATTTTTAACATGTTTTTAACAAATACATTTGAATTCATAAAAAAAAATCTTATTACCTTTACTGTTTTGACTAAACAATTAAAACTAACTAAATTTTACCACCATGAAAAAGAATTACGGATTTCAAAAAATTCTATTGCTTCTTTCGTTTTTTCTGCTGGGAAGCATTGCTGCAAAACGCTCAGGGCGATGAATCCCTACACCTTGAAGTTTGTAACTTCAAGGACGTTAGACACCGGGATTTGCAATTCAATTTTGTACAAAAACATATTTTAAATCGCATGTGTCTTCCTACATTTCAGTTGCATACTGAAATGAGCAAAGAGCAAGTCCACTCGACTTGCTATGTTTTGCCATCATTAGACACGCCAAGTCGAGGTAAGCCCATGCGGCAGGGACTTGGATTGTCGAAAAAATACTTACCCTGTCTAAAAAAATCATCAAAATACAGCTCATTGTAAAGCGATATACCCAACTGAAAATTTCTCCACAATTTCCAAACCCGAAAATTTATTTTTGTCAGGTCAGCTTGTTTTTCGTAATTTTGACCGGAACTAAAAAATTAATTGGTGGTTTTTACACAGGCTGAAGTTATAAATCATAAATCTAAAATCATAAATCGTAAATCTAAATGTCTCCATACATTCTTCCCTTATCCGAATCTTTTAAAGCCAACGCCAACGAAGAGATTGCCAAACCTATGGCAAAATACATGAAAGGGCTTTTCGATTATTATGGGATCAAAACACCCATAAGAAGGACGCTTGGTAAAGAATTTCATAAAAAATATGGTTATCCTGAAGCTGAAGATTTAGAAAAGATAGTAAAAGAATGTTGGAATTTACCTCAACGGGAATACCAGTATTTTGCTATGGAATTACTCGTAAAATTGGCGAAACAGGCAGAGAGAGATCGTATTGAACTTTACCGGTATTTGATTGAAAACAAATCGTGGTGGGATACCGTGGATTTAATCGCTACTAAACTTGTTGGCGTACATTTTATAAAATACTCTGAACTCATCAAACCGGTAACGAAAAAATGGATGGATTCGGGTAATATGTGGTTACAGCGTACCTCCATTTTGTTCCAACTGCCTTATAAAAAAGAAACCGATCTTAATCTTTTAACAAAGTATATCCGGCAATTACAAGGTTCTAAGGAGTTTTTTATAAACAAAGCCATTGGCTGGATTTTAAGGGAATATTCAAAAACCGATTCAAAATGGGTTATTGAATATGTAAATAATAACCAACTGGCTCCTTTAAGTAAAAGGGAAGCATTGAAATGGCTGGAAAGAAAAAAATTAAAATAACTATGAAACACTCGTGTTTTTTATATTGAGACATGCGATAGAATGATTAAAATGTAAGTGGCAAACAGTTAACGTATTACTAAATTTTTAACAGGTGAAAAAAAGAAATACTTCAGATATTATTAAATTTTCGGGGATACTATTAATATTTTTATTCGTTATTTCCTGCACAAACAAAAAGATATTTGAACAATACCATAAATTCGATAATCTCTCATGGAACAGGTTCAATTACCTTAAATTCGAAGTCCCTATTGAAAACACGGCTGCCGAGTACGATATTTTACTAACAGTGCGCCATCTGCCCGATTATCCCTATCCCAACCTTGATTTTAATTTTACAGTTTTTATGCCCTCAGGCGAAATGCGCACCGCCGATTATTCTTTTAAAATAAAGGATAAAGAGGGTAAAATACTAAGTGAATGTCTCGGCGATTATTGCGATATTAAATTTCTGCTAAGGGGAGGCTTCAGGTTTTCAGAACCGGGCATTGTTAAATTTGAGATTGAAAATAAGATGACCAAGATTGAAACTCCAGGGATTATAGAGGTGGGGTTGATTATTGAAAAGTCTAAAGAGTAATTATTTCCTTCCGTATTTATTAATTGTTATTAATAAAATAATTTGATAGTATAACAATTAACATTATTGTTATTATCCGTAACCGTTAGTTCAAATATATTTTCACCTTTTTGAAACCTTTCGTCGAATGTGTATATAAGCAAGTCATTTTTTTCATCATACTCCATAAGTATCCATTTGCCATTTAATGTTCCCCTGTAAGAATTAATTCCTGACAATTCATCAGAAATTTTTATTCTGATTGTATTCTGTTTTGCAATATTCTTATTATTTGAAATATTTAAAGGAATAATTTCAGGAGGTATTGTATCTGTTAAAATACAATATTCTCCAAATTCTCTTATCCTTGTTTTAATGTATCCGTCTTCCCATTCACCGCCAACCGAAGTAAATTCATTATTGTTATCAATCTTTGCAATCAAAGCCTTGTCTTGTAACTCTGCCGGTAATGTGTCGGGTTTAATCAATAAAATACACCATGTTTGTAATGGAACAAAATCATAATGTAACTGATGAACTTTCGAAAATGAATTATTAAGAGCCGATAAAACCTTATAATCGAAATATAGAGTATCATAAATAGCTTTACCCGGAACTTCAAAAATTAAATCGTCGGTTCTGAAAATATTATTTGTTGTATAACTTAACAATTTGCCTGTTTTTTCCTTTTGTTCAGTGTTACTAATTATTTTTTCAACAGGCATCAGGCTTTTAACATAAAATAATAGAGTTGATACATTGCCAGCCAGGTCTGAAATAAAATAAGTTACCTTATGCACATTGTTATCATTAAAATCAATAATGCCTCTGTTAATGGCTATTTTATAAATACTCAAGTGGTTATTTGGCTGAATGAATGATTTTTGAACCATGCGTTTTTTCAATTTATACTCTTTATAATCAATAAGGCTGTTTAAATACCTTGTTTCGGCAAACGAAAATATTTCTAAATCATGTGCATATATCACGTTTGAATCAACCAATAATTCGATAGAGTAAACACCGTTTTTATTCTTACCCTTGTTAAAAGGATCATAAGTATTAACACCAAAGTAAACCTTGCCAGAAACCAGTATAGTATCGTTATTGTTAAGCGTATAATACGAACCATTCCACTTTGTAAAAAACTCAGATGCTTTGTTTTTATGATTAATAAGGGCATCGGGAGATGCAGGATAAACTTTTAGCAGGTTTATTTTTGGCTTTATTTTGTCTTTAACCTCAAATCCGAATAGTAACGGATTAATTGGTTTTTGAGTAGCTTCGTTACGAATTTCAAAATGCAAATGCGGTCCGCCTGATCTGCCGGTGTTACCCGCAAAAGCAATTATCTCACCTTTTTTTACTATAAGGAAATCCTTTTCCGGATACAGGTCTAAGGTGAATGATTCACGATTATATTGTTCGTTTGTTACATATTCATTAATAGAATTATTATACTTCTGCAGGTGGGCATATACCGAAACATATCCATTGGGATGTGTAATATAAAGGGCTTTGCCATAACCGCCCGATGTAATTTTAATACGCGAAACATAACCGTTGGCAATAGCATATACTTTAAATCCTTCTACTTCTTCCGTTTTAATATCTATACCCGAATGAAAATGATCGGACCTCAATTCCCCAAATGTTCCTGATAACTTTAAAGGAGTATAAAGAGGAGAAATGAAATAATCCTGAGGATATTTCTCCTGTGAAAAAATATTTTGTGTAACCAAAATAAAAAAAAAGAGTTTTACTATTATAGTTTTATACATATAAAAGTATCTTTGATGTTTTGAATGCAATTATAATAAAATCTTTTTTATAATTCATTTTTTTTTAAAATAACATGATTCAATAAAATTATTTTATTTCAAACCTTTTGTTATTAATATTTGTCTATTAATAATAAAAGCGGTTCAATTTTTTACAATCTATACGTTATATATTAATTTATAAAGAAAAGTGGAAAAATTAGATATATCAGTATTATTTGTTGAAGACGAACATCTTTTACGGGCAATATATGAAAGGATCCTTAACAAGTTAGTCACCAAGCTTTATATTGCTGAAAATGGCAAGGAAGGTCTGGAACTTTACAGAAAGCATCACCCTGATTTAATCATAACCGACATAATGATGCCTGTTATGGATGGATTAGAAATGATTGAGGAAATAAGAAAGAAGGATAATAATGTCAGGTTGGTTATTTTATCGGCTTATGGCGAAACCGAATATTTTATAGATGCCATAAAAATAGGCGTAAATAATTTTCTTTTAAAGCCGGTTGAAACAAAAAAACTAATATTACACGTTGAAGAACTTGCAAAGGGTATATTGTTGGAGCGGGAAGTTAAAGACCAGGAACGGAAAAGAAAAAAAGCTGAAGAAAATCTTAAAGAGCTTAACGAAGAACTTGAAAAAAGGATAGAAGAACGCACAATAGATTTAAAATGGGAAATAAAAGAACGGATACAGGCTGAAAATGAATTAAAGGAGCTAAATTTAACACTTGAAAACAGAGTTAAAGAAGAATTAAAAAAACGCCAGGAACAACAACGATTTCTGATTCAGAAATCCAAACTCGAATCAATGGGAGAATTAGCGGCAGGTATAGCGCATGAGATTAATCAGCCTCTTGGCGGGATTTCCATGGGATTGGACAATATACTATTTAAACAATCGCTTAACAATATTTCGGAAGAATATTTAACGACAAAAATTAATGCACTTTTTGAAGATATTGATAGAATCAGGCAAATTATTAATCATGTCAGAGTGTTTTCCAGAGACCAGCAAGTTGCCGTTTCAGAGGTTGTGGATATAAATGATGTTATACACGACGCTTTATCAATGGTTAGCAAGCAATATAATAACTATAATATAAAAATAAATTTAAACCTTGATAAAAAAAATTGTCAAACGATAGGAAATAAATACAGGATTGAACAAGTAGTTTTAAACTTACTTTCTAATGCTAAATATGCAGTTGAAGAAAAGCAAAAAAAACAAAACAACGAAGATTACATAAAAACAATAACTATCAACAGTTTTATTGAAAACAATAATATAATATTTGAAATTAAAGACAATGGTATTGGAATTTCACAAAAACATATGGACAATATCTTTGATCCCTTTTTCACAACAAAAGATGTTAAAGATGGGACAGGATTAGGGCTTTCAATAACTTACGGAATTGTGAATGAAATGAAAGGACAAATAAGTGTTGAAAGCAAGACGAATAAATTCACAAAAATAAAAATTTCATTACCAAGATATAACGAATAATACATTTTTGATTTAAAACAAATTGCACTTTTATGGAAAAGGTTAGAATTCTTGTAGTGGATGATGAAAAAAGAGTTCGTGACGAAATTGCCGAATTCTTGACAAGGAATAAATTTAAAGTTTTTAAAGCCGGATTGCCTTCAGAAGCTTTCAACATACTTGGCACAAATGAAATTGATATAGTTATTCTGGATATTAGGCTGCCTGAAATGGACGGACTTACGGTGTTAAAAAAAATAAAAGAATCACAACCTGGTTTAGAAGTGATAATGATTTCGGGACATGGCGATATGAATAGTGTGCTTGAAGCCATGAGAAACGGCGCTGCAGATTTTTTCCCGAAACCCTTTAGGCTGATGGATATAAACATGGCTATACAAAGGACTACGAGATATATTAATCTGAATAGTAAGTATAAAGAATTAGAAAAAAATTTTTCCCTTATCTCAAACGAAATTCAAAAGCAAATCGGGCATAAGCTTATCGGGAAGAGCAAAGCAATGAAATCGGTTATAAGCATGATGTCGAAAGTTTCAAGTGTGGATAATACAACAGTGCTTATTACAGGCGAAAGCGGCACAGGAAAGGAGTTGGTTGCCCGTGGATTGCACTTAATGAGTAAGAGAAATAAACAGTATTTTCATTCGGTGAACTGCTCGGCTATCACAGAAACTCTTTTTGAAAGTGAATTTTTCGGTCATAAAAAAGGTTCTTTTACAGGGGCTATCGAAAATAAAGCAGGCTGGTTCGAGGTTGCCAATCATGGAACTTTATTCATGGATGAAATCGGTGATATGCCGCTTAGTCAACAGGCTAAGGTGCTAAGAGCTTTGGAAGAAAGAAAAGTATCGAGGGTTGGGGCACACGATAAAATTAATGTGGATGTACGGGTGATAGCTGCTTCTAACCAGGAACTTGAAAAAATGAGCTATGAAAAAAAATTCAGACTCGATCTGTATCACAGAATCAGTTCATTCATTATTCATTTGCCTCCACTCAGAGAACGAAAAGAAGACATCCCGTTATTACTAAATTACTTTATTGATCATTATTCTAAAAAACTATGTAAACCAATTAAAAAGGTTGACCCGCTAATTGCCAAAGAGCTTGTTAAATATCCTTTCCCGGGAAATGTACGTGAAATACGAAACATGGTTGAAAGAGGAATAATAATTAGTGAAAATGACATTTTAAAACTTGATGATTTTCAAATTGGAAAATCTTATATTTTCGATAACATTGATAATATTCAGGAAAGTGAAGATATCTGGGATTTGGAAGTTTCAGAAAAAAAATTGATAAAAAAAGCTTTAGAACAAAGCAATAACAATAAATCTAAAGCTGCTGAGTTATTGAATATTTCATGGCAATCTTTAGACAGGAGAATGAAAAAATTTGATTTATAAATATATATATATTTATTTTACACTTTCTTAACAACCATTATTTGGTAAAACTTATTTATTTACCAATATTATGTACAGTATATTAAAACATATTATTTTTTTCATATTGGTTTGGCCTGCCTTTGCATTTTCACAAATTAACTCCATTGATGATAGTTTTTCGAAAGATTATTTTGGGATTAGCTTTAATACAGGAATAACATCTTTTTTCGGAGATATTGATGAAGGTCCGGCTAAAGGCGATGTTTTTAATAATAACTATACATTCGGGGTTTCCGGTTATAAAAATTTTGGTTCATTATTCATACTTGGCGGTCAAATTTTAACCGGTAAATTAAGTGGTGAAAAAAAAAGAGGGAATAATGGTAATGTTTTTAATCGATATTTTAAAGCTAATTATATTGAATACAGTTTAAAAACAGAGTATAACCTCATTGCCTTCTTTAGTAATAGAGTAAATAGAAAATTTTGTCTTTATGCAAATGTTGGAATAGGACTGATTGATTTTAAGACAAGGCTATATGACGGATTTACCGACACTATAGTAAAGTCATTTGGTTACGATGGCCAAAAATCAACAACTGAATTAGTTATCCCTATCGGAATCAGAGCTGTTTATAATATTAATAAACGGTCAGCAATTAGCGTGCAAACTTCATCGAGAAGGGTCGATACGGATAAATTAGATGCAATGACAGGAAACGATAACAGGGATTATTTTAACTATACATCAATAGAATATATCTATAAAATATATTCAAAGAGAAAAGAATCAAACATTGTCGGACCTTATGCCACGAAATCAAAAAAAAGATATAAAAAGCTACGACCTTCCAGTTTGAAAAAAATGAAAAGAAAATATGAAAAGGAAAAAAAGAAAAAAAGTAAATCTTATCCCGAAAAATAAGACTGCCTGAGATTTATCTTTAAGAAAAAAAATGGACTACCCTGGGTAAGAAAACAATCAATCCGATTATTGCAGATGTAATTGCAGAAATCAACACAGCTCCCGCAGCAATATCTTTTAACATACCTGCTTTTTTTTGATTCTCCGGCGACAACAAGTCTGTTAGAAATTCAATAGACGTATTAAATAATTCCGATGATAAAACTATTCCGATGGCAAAAATCAACAGGCACCACTCAGTTAAACTGACTTTTAGTGCTACTCCCAAAAAAACAACAATAATGGTTGCTATAAGGTGAATCCAGGCGTTATGTTGTGTTTGTATCATAAAGCCAATTCCTCTGAAGGCATATTTAAAACTAAGAAGTCTTTTTTTTACTGAAAATTTTTTATGCTTTTTATGAGTCATTTTTTTGTATTTAATTTTTCTTAATTTTATGACCAAGATAGTATTTTTTAATTTTGGATGTAATATTTAATAGTTTTTTATTTTCACAGTGTAAAAATTTGGATTGTAAAAAAAGAGATGAAACACCCATGACAAGGCATATTTGACACCTGCCGGCAGGCAGGCACAAGGGAATGATTAAAAGAAAATTGAAAAAATAATAAAAGCCACAGATTCACAGATTATATGTTTATCTGTGAATCTGTGGCAATTTAAATACATGAAATTATACCCTGACGGTTTTAAAATTAGAGGATGCAGATAAAGATTAAAATTAGAATATTCATCAAACCCGGATTATTATTTGTAATAATATTGCATTCCATTTTCATTATTGGGCAGGATACAGCCAGATCACTTCAAACAGATACACTTAAAATAAAAGCCGGAAATGTAATTATTATTAATGATAGTGTTATTAAAGTTATAAACGACACTCTAATAATCGTAAACGATACTACCAAAGTCCTTACTGAAAAAGACAGTAAACACTTTTATTCAAGACTAAAGAGTTTTGCACAAAAACACAGGGTTACAAAGGAACTTTACAATGCCACTTTTGTATCTTTTGGCGATACTGTAATTAAAGCTGACAAACCGTTTAAAAGCACT
The DNA here is from genome assembly GCA_021107975.1 of Bacteroidales bacterium. Lineage (GTDB taxonomy): Bacteria > Bacteroidota > Bacteroidia > Bacteroidales > JAADJA01 > JAADJA01. Next base: position 16,124 of record JAIORT010000585.1, read on the forward strand.
GATCCATATTTAACTTCTTCAGGTAAAATTATCCGAAAAGTACAAATAATGAAGTTAAATGTTTTTGGTCCCTCGCTTATTGATTCGGTTAATTACGATACATGTTTAACAAAAGTCAAAAGTAAATTTCATATAAATACATCTGATAGAGTTATATATAATAACCTGCTTTTCAGCGAAGGTGATACGGTTAATCCGGTAATTATTGCTGAAAATGCCAAGCTGCTTCGCGAGCTTCCTTATATTCAAAATGCCACAATACAGATTTATAATATTTCCAAAGACTCTGTTGATGTTTTAATAGTAACAAAAGATGTATTCAAATGGGTAGTTATTCCAATAATTAATACAGCTAAAAAATGGAGATTAAAAATAAGAAATGTGAATGTTCTCGGGTTGGGACATGAATTCAGTAATACATTTTCGTATGATGCTGACGATCACCCGCAATTACAATGGAGTTATCTTTCATACTCTATAAATAATATCAGGCGATCATTTATCAATAGTATGTTTAGTTATGATAAAACGGATGAAGGAATTGATTACCGGTTGGATTTTACAAGATCATTTATTCCATATAAAGTCAACTGGGGTGGTGAAATTGCATTACTCAGAGGTGAAAGGAATATTACTTATTCAGTAAATGATTCAACTCAGGCTCCCTGGTCTTTAAAGTTCAACCAAAAAGATATTTGGGTGGGAAGGCAATTTCTTTTACAAAGGTTAAAAACAAAGGATGACTATCCCGTTTGGTTTGTGCCTGCTATTCGTTTTGTTAATCTTCAATATACTAACAGACCGGAAACACCCGACAGCAGCTTTTCAATGAAAAACAAAAGCGATATTCTAAGTAGTATTGCTTTCTCAAAGCAACAATATTACAGGGTAAGCTATTTGAATGAATTTGGCAAAACGGAAGATTTCCCTTATGGGTTTTTGCTTAAACTAACCGGTGGATATTCTTTTGCAGAGTTCCGCGACAGAACTTATACAGCTATAAAAGCAGCTTATGGCGGAGTGTTAAAAAGAAACAGCTTATATTTTCTTTCGGCTGAATATGGCACTTATTTCCTTAATGAAAAACCTCATCAGGAAGTCTTTCACGCAATATTAAATTATGCAGCACCCCTGATACATTTTAGAAAGAATCATATAAGAAATATTTTAGTGATAGATTATATAACCGGAATAAACATGCAACCCGTCCAAGAAATATATCTTAACAATGATCACGGAATTAAGGGGCTAAAAACAAATGAGTTAAAAGGTCAGCAAAGATTATATTTGCATTTGGAAAGTAACCTGTTTACTCCAATTAATTATTATGGCTTTAAAATGTTGTTTTTTGTAGCAGCAGACATAGGATTTATCGGTGATAACAGGGGGATATTCTCAAATGCAATGTATGGCGGATACAGCCTGGGAATCCGAATAAAAAATGATTACCTTGTTTTTGGAACATTTCAGTTTAGCTTTACTTTTTTCCCTAACGCTCCTACTGATACAAAAGGTTATATTGTTGATTTTTCCGAGATGTCTGATCTCAGATTTTATAATTTCAATATAGGCGCTCCTTCTTATGTTGGTTTCGATTAACAAAAAAAGCCCCGAAAATTCGAGGCTTCTGAATAAAAATATCTTGATATAAGATTTAAAATCTTTTTTCTTTAATTCTTGCTTTTTTACCACGCAATCCTCTCAGATAGAAAATACGAGCACGGCGCACAACCCCTCTTTTATTTATTATTATATCATCGATAAAAGGAGAAGCTAAAGGAAAAATCCTTTCAACTCCAGTATTACCCGAAATTTTCCTTACAGTGAAAGTTTCGGTATTGCCTCCTCCCCTTCTCTGGAGAACCACTCCCTGGAAATTCTGGATACGCTCTTTATTTCCTTCCTTAATCTTATATTTAACAGTAATGGTATCGCCTGCTTTGAAATCTGGCAATTCCTTAACTTGTACCTGGTCTTCAACGAATTTCAGTAATTCATTCTTGCTCATTACTCTGTATTTAAATAGGGTTTTCTTTAAAAATGGGTGCAAAGATACAGCTATATTTTTATTGAACAAACTTGATTGAAGATTTTTTTAATTATAACCACGAACTTTTCGATTAAAAGAAAAATAAATTGTTCGCTATTAAAGTATGTTTTGAATATTCCCATTGTAATGTTTATTCTATAAAAAAATGAAGTTTACTCCTCCTCATCATCTATCATCTCCGGTCTCCTGGCTTTTGTTCTCTCTATGGCTTTTTCCATCCGCCATTTTTCAATTTCCTTATTATTGCCCGAGAGTAGAATATCCGGAACTTTCATACTTTTATAATTATACGGGCGGGTATAAACCGATGGTGATAGTAATCCGTCCTGGAAAGAATCGGAAAGGGCAGATGTTTCGTCATTTAAAACACCTGGAATTAACCTTACTATGGCATCGGTAAATACTGCTGCTGCAAGCTCACCTCCCGAAAGTACATAATCTCCTATTGATATTTCTTTTGTTATAAAATGCTCCCTGACTCTTTCATCAATCCCTTTGTAATGCCCGCAAAGTATCATCAGGTTTTGAAATGTGGAATAACGATTAGCCATTTGCTGGTCGAATAGTTTACCGTCAGGGCTCATGTAAATAATTTCATCATAGGTATTTTTTAATTTCAGGTCTTCAATGCAATTTGCTATTGGCTCCACCATCATAACCATGCCTGAACCTCCCCCGTATTGATAGTCGTCAACACGTTTATGTTTGTCCGTTGCATAATCTCTGATATTTATGAGGTTAATTTCCACAAGCCCTCTTTCCTGTGCCCTTTTAAGAATAGAATGTTTGAATGGACCGTCAAACATTTCGGGGAATATTGTAAGTATATCAATTCGCATCTCAATATAGATTGAAAAGTTATTTTTGCAAAGATAAATGTTATAAATGAAAAATAATATAAAGGTCTTGCTTGCGATGAGCAGCGGAATTGATAGTTCGGTAGCTGCGATTTTACTTAAGGAAAAAGGATTCGGGGTTATTGGCGTTACTTTTAATAATTTGGGTTGTAATGGTTCGGAAATAATAAATGAAACAAAGTCGATCGCCGAAAAACTTGGAATAGCGCATTATGTTTACGATTTAACGGAGGAGTTTAAGCAAACGGTTATCAGGTATTTTGTTAATGAATATAAAACTGGAAGAACACCAAACCCTTGTGTTTATTGCAATAAAAAATTCAAATGGCATTATTTACTATTAATTGCAGATAGGCTTAAATGTAACTTAGTGGCTACGGGGCATTATGCAGGAATCAGAAAAGAAAACGGGCGTTTTATCCTAACTGCCGGGAAAGACAAGGATAAAGACCAGTCGTATTTTTTATGGATGCTTGAACAAAACGACCTGAAACGGACTTTGTTTCCTTTGGCTGACCTAACAAAACAAGAAGTACGAGATATTGCTTTAAAGAACAACTTTGCGGATTTGGCTGCTAAACGAGAAAGTTACAGTATTTGCTTTATCCGTGATAATAATTATACCGACTTTTTGATGAATACTTTTAAAGATCAGAACATCCGGATAAAAAGCGGAGACATTTATACCAAATCCGGTAAAAAAATCGGAAGGCACAAAGGAATCCCATTTTACACGGTAGGACAAAAAATTATGGTAAACGATAAAGAATTGTACATTCACAAAATTGACCAAAACTCCAATTCGATAATAGCAGGCAGTAAAGAATATTTGTATGGTAATAAATTGTTATTGTCTGATGTTAATTTAATTAAATATGAATCATTGATGGGTGAATTTAAGGGAAAAGTAAAGATACGCGGAAAAGAGTCTGCTAAAAAAGCTGTTATTATTGAACAAAATAAAAAACTGAACGTTAAATTTGAAAAAAATGTTTTCGGAATTGCTCCGGGGCAATCTGCTGTAATATACGAAGGTAATGATGTGGTTGCCGGAGGAATTATTAAATAATTAACATTTCTCACTTGAGAAATACTATATTATAACTTGAAGAATTATCCAATTCATTAATTGATCTGTTTTTTGCCCCGCCGCTTCAGAGACTGTGTGAAAACAAAAAATTTATCAATCTTTTTTGCCACAGCATTTATGCCGTGGTAAAAAATATCGAACCGAACAATTGGCTTTAGCCATTAATGTTTTTTGGTTAATCAGTATTATTAATGGCTAAAGCCAATTACTTATTTTTAATTCACCACCGAGCTAAAGCACGGTGCAAAATATTTTCCCATGTAGAAATTACTAAGTAGTCAATTCAAACCTGCAAATATAAATGGCGATCATAAAGTTTTATTGACTGAATATTAAATACTTAAATTTGTTTCCTCAAGTGAGAAATGTCAGTAAATAATATAAGAAGCAACCCTTTAAATAATCTGTTTGTCATTAATTTATAAATAATACTTTTGTGAACCATTAAAATAATTATTATGAAAAAATTTTATATTTTAAGCGTTTTCTCATTAATCACATTAATTGCTTTTTCACAAGTTGCACCTGATAAGTACTGGGTGAAGTTTACCGATAAAAATAATTCCCCGTATTCGATACAAAATCCCGAGGAATTTTTATCGCAAAAAGCTATTGACCGGAGAAATGCACAAGGGATACCGATTGTTGAGAACGACCTGCCGGTTAACCCTCAATATATTGAAAGTGTAGTGGGAACCGGTGTAACCATTTTAACTGTATCTAAATGGTTCAATTCTGTTACTATTTATACTACCGATCAGAATGCCATAAATATTATTAATTCATTTTCTTTTGTTGAATCCATACAAAAAAGCGGAATATATAAAAATTACTTTGAGGAAGATAAAACCGTCAAACCGTTTTTTGCAAATGAGTGGTATGGAAATATACCTGAAGAAAATGTTTATAAATCAGCTAATTCGGCAACCGGTTACAATTATGGGGCGGCGTATAACCAAATCCACATGCTGAACGGAGATGTTTTACACGACATGGGTTATGACGGAGAAGGGAAAACCATTGCTGTTCTGGATGCAGGATTCTATAATGCTGACAATCTTGCTGCCTTCGATAGTTTATGGAATAACGGACAGATATTAGGTTATAAGGATTTTGTAAACCCTCTTAACCCTAATATTTTTAATTCGCATACTCACGGTTCCATGGTGTTATCTACTATGGGAGCAAATTTACCGGGCGAAATAGTTGGCACAGCTCCAAAAGCTAAATATTGGCTGTTACGTTCCGAAGACGGAGCTACTGAATATCTGGTTGAAGAACTGAACTGGGTTTCGGCAGCAGAATTTGCCGATAGTACAGGCGCTGATATTATTAATTCATCGTTGGGTTATACAACTTTTGACGACCCATCTCAGGATCATTCTTACGAAGATATGGATGGCAACACCACCCCTATTACTATCGGGGCTGATATTGCAGCAAGTAAAGGAATGATAGTTTGTAACAGTGCAGGTAACTCAGGTGGTTCTCTATGGCAATATATTGGTGCTCCTGCCGATGGCGACAGTGTTTTTTCAATAGGCGCCGTAGATGCTGATGGTAATTATGCTTCATTTAGTTCAACAGGACCTACTTATGATGGAAGACTTAAGCCGAATGTTGTAGCACAGGGACAAGGTACTACGATTATAGACCCCTGGAGTGGAACAGTTACCTATGGAAGCGGCACTTCGTTTTCCTCACCTATAACCGCCGGAATGGTGGCTTGTCTCTGGCAGGCAAATCCAACTAAGAGGAATACGGAGATCATGGAAGCTATTGAGGAGAGTGGTTCACTGGCAAGCAACCCAAACTACCAAATGGGTTATGGAATTCCTGATTATGTTTATGCAAACAGTATTCTTACAATTATAGATAACCTACCTTCAGAACATAGCTTTATTACTGTTTATCCAAATCCGTTCTCAAGTGAATTATTTATTTCGGCAGAAGATAATACTATTAATGTCTATTCTGTTGAATTAATGGATATAACCGGAAAGTCGCTCTTCCGCAGAGATGTAACTGATAATGAAAATATGCTAAAAAAGATAGATTTAAGTGGCTTTGATGAACTTTCTTCAGGATTTTATTTTGTGAAGATATCTATTGAAAATGGAGTTGTTACTAAGAAGGTATTGAAGAACTAAAATGCCTAATGAAACTAAGAAAGAAATAATCTTTCATTTTTTGTATCTTTGTGCAATAATTTCAATGTTATGACAACAATTACTATTAGAGAAAACATAGAAGGCTTACAAAAAACAAACTTCAAAAACGTTGAGGAATTATTTATAGCTTTAAAACAAGTTTCTCCGATTAAACTTTATCAGGTTGATGCAGATGAGTTTTCACCGATAATAATTGAAAGAATCGAAAA
>JAIORT010000384.1 GCA_021107975.1 Bacteroidales bacterium
GGGCTGGGCGCCTGTAATAAACGCATCATAAAGTAAAGTATCAATAGTCTCCATTGTTTCATTTTCCAGAAACAGGTTCATATCAAACGAAAACGGGAAACCGTTTTTAAAAATAAGTATTAAATGACCTTCGGTAATATTATCGAGTTTTACTCCTTCGCCATTCCATGTTTCTCTTTTCTCAATAAACATACCCTCAATTTTGACACCTTGCGTAACTTCAGCTTCCATATAAACTCTTATGGGTTCATCATAATAAAAGAAATTATCGTGGTTTGTGGAGTCGCCAAATATATTTGACTGAATTTGGATTGTATAAGAAAATTTATCGGGCATGATTTCTATCATCTCCGTAAAATTGGAGTTGGAAAAGTCGTAAGTTTGAATAAAAGGTTCAATAATCTGAAACCCGTTGCCTGTCTGAACAGCTCTGTCGATAAATAAATTAGAATCAACCATTTCACCCTGCAACGGAACAGTTTCATTTGTGCTGCTGTTTATTGCCAATAACTCCATAATTTTAAATAAGCCTTCAACACCATAATTATTCTCTATCCTTAAAAATACCGTAGCATCCTTCATTGAAAAACCTGAAATTTCCAAATCGTCGAAAAGGGAAAAATCATATAATTCCGGTCCGAAACTAAAAGAGTTTTGTCCGAAGTATCCTTTGGCGTAATCAATAACAATATTTTCGAAATAAATGTTTATAGCAAATGAATCGGCAGGGTTTAGATAAATAGTTCCTTGTTCGTCGGGGTGTACTATTAACGCAAGGTAATAATTCAGCATATTATATTCAATTCCTTCCGAACCTCTTAAATCGAGTCTGTATTCAGAGAAATCATAAGTTTCGTCAATATTTTGTCCGGCAGGTACTTTCTCGGCAATCATAAAAGTATCCGCTTCATATCTTACTGCTGAATTAATTCCGAACACGCATAACAAATCGCTTTCGGATTGATCTAATACTTCGAATTTAATTTCTCCTGATCTTATCACGGCATTTTCCAGTTCCATACCTTCTATATGAAAAGATTCAAAATCAAGGGGCCAGTCAAAAATCTCTTCGATAATAGTATCTCCCGGCTCCAGAGGAATTGGATTTGGCAAATATTGCAGGCTAAAGCTCCAGCTAAAAAGAGTATCGGGCAGCATAACAAGCGAATCAACATTAACCTCATACAATTTTTTATCAAAAACAAAAGTGATGGAATTATCAGGATTTTCCTCAATTAAAGTATCACTTATAATATATAATATTGTAACCGTATCAATAAGTAACGGAGCCAACAAATCAACATTCCACGAAGGATGAGGGCGTTCTTTCTGACAACCGGAGAAAGTAACAATAATCAAAAACAGAAGACAAACAACTTTAGCATTTTGATTCATAGCAATAAAAATAAAAAAAACAGGGTCATAAAGATAAAAATTTTATTTAGCCGAAATATTCCTCTTCAGTATTAATACTCCAGATGTTATCCTTTGAGGAAATCCCTTTAATTATATTTTCCACTGCAACCATTGCACTTAACATAGAATGATCCTGATTGTTATATCTATGCATACCGTTTCTGCCGATAAGGAACAAATTTTTAAAAGAATCAGTAAATTTTCTTACAGTATCAAATTTATCAAAAGTTCCAAAATATGCCGGATAAGCTTTAGGTATTCTGTAAATAGCACTGTCAATAACATCTCCCTTTTCAATTAAATCAATTCTTGCTAATTCACCAATAGCAAATTGAATAAATTCATCATCTTCCTTATTCCAAAGCTCATCCCCCTTGTTACAAAAATATTCCAAACCTATCCAAACAGTGTTTTTGCTTTTTACCATGTAAGGACTCCAATTATTAAATATTTGAATCCTGCCTATTTTAACTTCCTTTTCCTGAATATAAATCCAATTATCAGGTATTAAGTTATTAATCGTTTTGGTTTCGTTTTTTATTTTAAGTTTTTTAAGTAGAAGACCAACTGTAATAAAGTCCCTGTAAATAAGTCCATTTGCAATTGCTTTTATTTCATCAGGTACTCTATTTTTGAAAACATCAATTAACTCTTTTACAGGCATTGATGATAAAAAGTAATCAGCTTCTAATATATTTGTTTCACCTGTTTCAAAATTTTTTACCTGAACACTTATAACATTATTATCCTCTGTTATTAATCCTGTTACCTTTGAGTTTTTTATAATTTCACCACCCTTTGATTCAATTACTTTACCGGTTTCTTCCCACATTTGTCCAGGACCGTACTTTGGATATAGAAATTTATCAATAAGGCTGGTTTCTGTTTTTTTCTGCGTAATAGAATCCGGCATCCCCAAAACAGATTTAAAAGCATGCAATATTGTTTTTGATACAGATAATCCTTTAATTCTTTGAACTCCCCATTTATGCGATATTTCTTTACAGGATACGCCCCATACCTTTTCGGTATAATCTTTAAAAAAGGTTTTATACAATTCATTGCCAAATCGATTTCTATAGAAATCCTCTAATGATTTCTCTTCTTTAATAGGGAAAACTCGTATTTTAAAGTAGCTGAGACCAATTTTTATTATTCTGTAAAATCCCAGATTGGCTATGGTATTAAAATTTAACGTTACAGGATAGTTAAAAAATTTTCTTAAAAAAAATATTCTTGATAACCGATTTCTTATCAGCATAACTTTGTCAGTCTTTTCCGGATCCGGGCCGGTATTATGCTGGAAACAGGCAGGATTGTTTTCAGGATATGAATTAACCTGTTTTATTTCATTTTTTGAAGGCAATCTTTGAACAGGTAAAATATTGTGCCACCATTGCATTATTTTTTCCGATTTTGAAAAAAAACGATGCCCACCCATATCCATTCTGTTCCCTTTATAATTTACTGTCTTTGAAATGCCACCCAGGTCATTTGACATTTCTATAACAATGGGCTTTATATCTGAGTGGTGTAATAATTCATAAGCAGCAGTAAGTCCGGCAGGGCCTCCCCCAATAATAATGGCAATTTTCGTCTTTTTAGTTACTTCCATCTTGTAGAAAGCTTATGTAAGGAGGTTTTATTCATTATAAAAAATCAGAATAATTTTCCCTGGTCGGTTAGCTTTACTATGCCGAGATGTTTATACGCCAGTTCAGTTGCTTCTCTTCCTCTTGGTGTCCTCATCAGGTAGCCTTCCTGTATAAGAAAAGGTTCATAAACTTCTTCAATTGTTCCGCCCTCTTCTGCCACTGCCGTTGCAATAGTTGTGAGACCAACAGGACCTCCTTTAAATTTTTCAATAATTGTCGAAAGGATTTTATTATCCATTTCATCCAGCCCGTGTTTATCAACGCTAAGGGCAGAGAGTCCGTAATGAGCAATATTAAGGTCTATTTTCCCATCACCTTTTATCTGGGCAAAATCTCTAACTCTTCTGAGCAGCAGGTTGGCAATTCGCGGAGTTCCGCGGCTTCTTCGCGATATTTCGGAGGCAGCCTCATCGCTTATTTCAACTTTCAGGATTTGTGCCGACCGGTTAATTATCTTCTTAATAATATTTGCCTCGTAGTACGATAGTCTTGAATTTATTCCGAACCTTGACCTCAGAGGAGCCGTAAGTAAACCCGAACGTGTTGTTGCACCGATTAATGTAAAAGGGCTTAATGTAATCTGAACGCTCCGTGCATTAGGTCCGGTTTCAATCATAATATCTATTTTGTAATCCTCCATGGCGGAGTAAAGATATTCCTCAACTACGGGACTTAGCCGGTGTATTTCATCAATAAAAAGGACATCGTTTTCTTCTAAATTAGTCAGTAAGCCTGCAAGATCGCCAGGCTTATCCAAAACAGGTCCCGATGATACTTTGATATTAACTCCCAATTCATTGGCAATAATGTAAGATAAAGTCGTTTTTCCCAATCCCGGAGGTCCGTGCAAAAGAACATGGTCGAGCGATTCATTACGCAACTTAGCAGCTTCAACAAATATTTTGAGATTATCAACAACATTTTTTTGTCCTGCAAAATCTTTAAAGTCGGAGGGGCGAAGAACTTTTTCGATTTCCAGTTCTGCTGTGGTAAGATGTAAACCGGTAGCATCCAGATTTTCGTTCATTAATTAAAATTTTAAGCAAAAGTAATAAACTTAAAAACACATGAACATATAAATACAATTGTTAAATTATAGAATTGTTGAATTATAGAAATAAAAAACTGAACACACGAATACGCGAGCACTTCAAACATTTTTTAACCTTTTTTCCTAATTCTTAATTCACACATAATTATTTTTGTAATTTAGCACCTTAAAATAAAATATAAAATCAAAACCATGAAACAGATCATTGTAGCCATTGATTTTTCAAGATGTTCGGTTCACGCACTCGAATATGCTGTTAATTTAGCTAACAGAATTAAAGCTAATATCCTTATGGTTTGGGTGGATAATACCCAAAGTGCCGAATCGGTTTTTCCTGAATTTATGATAAGCAGCAGAAAAGAGATCACTACTAATTTTAATGAACTCATACAAAAATATGGCTCAAGTTTAAAAGAAGGAGAGATTACATATAAAATAAGAAAGGGCAAGGTACACCAGGAAATTGCAAACCAGGCAAAGTATAGCGACGCCGAATTAATTATTACCGGAACACATGGCGTTACAGGTTTTGAGGAGTTTTGGATTGGAAGCAATGCATACAGATTGGTAACCTATACGCCATGTCCTGTCATTACAATCAGAACGGATTTTAAATTTAAAGAAACAATTAATAAAATTGTTTTACCAATTGACAGCTCGCTTGAGACCAGGCAAAAGTTACCTTATACTACTAAACTGGCAAAGTATTTCAACTCTGAGATTCATATAGTATCACTGTATTCCACATCCATAAAAGCTGTCAGGCATAAGGTTGATAACTATACATTACAGGTTAAAAAATATTTGGACGAAGAAAACGTTTCCTCTCAGGTAGAAACTATTGATGCAGAAAACATTACAAATTCCACAATTGATTATGCGAAAAAAATTGATGCGGATATCATTGCAATAATGACTGAACAGGAAACCACAACATCTAATTTGTTTCTTGGAGCTTATGCCCAGCAGATGGTGAATCATTCTCCCATTCCGGTTTTAAACATTCATGCAAGAGAATATATAAGGATACAATCGAGGTAACTTTGACCATCAAAAAAAATAATAAAAACCACAGATTCACAGATTATATATTTATCTGTGAATCTGTGGCAATTTAAACAAATGAAAAAAACAATTTTATTTATAGTTTTATTAGCATTGAGTTTTTCTTTGTTCTCACAGAACGACAGCGTAGGTAAAGTTCAGATTATACAGGATGCAAGAGTTGATAACTTATTAGAAAAGCATATTTACCTGAATGAACACAATCCCGGAATTGAAGGCTGGAGAATCCAGATTTTTTTTGAAGCCGGCAATTACTCCAAACGGATGGCTATTGAAGAAAAGTCTGCGTTTGTAGAAAAACACTCTGATGTGCCTGCCTATCTGATTTTCCAGGAGCCTTATTATAAGGTGAGGGTTGGTGATTACCGTACAAAAATGGAAGCGGAGAAATTTTTAAAAAAAATCGAAAGAAAATATCCTAATGCATTTGTGGTGAAGGATGAGATTAATTTTCCGAGTCTCAATTAAAAATAAATCCTATGAAAACACTCTACATCGTCCGTCATGCCAAGTCCTCCTGGGATTACCCCGAATTATCAGACCATGAACGCCCTTTGCTCGAAAAAGGTAAAAAGCGGACTAAACTCGTTGCCGGTTATTTACAGGAAAATAATATCCGGATTGACAGAATAATTTCAAGCCATGCAGTAAGGGCATTTGAAACGTCAAAAATTATTGCAGCAGAAATTAGTTATCCCGAAGATGAGATCCGAATTTTTGAGGATATTTATTTTGGAGACGTTGATAAATTGTTTGATCATCTCTTTAAACTTCCTGAAGAAATCCAATCGGTAATGTTAGTAGGGCATAATCCGACATTCACCTATTTTGCTAATTCTTTCCTTAAAAAGGAGATTGAGTGGCTGCCCACATCAGGTATAGTTTGTATTGAATTTAAAACTGATAAATGGGAAAAACTGCATAATGCCAAAAAAACAGTTAAATTTGTAATCACCCCTAAAATGATGTATAATAATAAAAAACAAAAAAATATTATTCTAAATGAGTGAAAAAACTGTCGCTCGAAATACAGCAAATTATATGATCAATCGCGAAATAAGCTGGCTGCATTTTAATGCGCGTGTTTTGCAGGAAGCAATTGATCCCTCCACTCCACTTATCGAACGAATTAAATTTCTTGGTATTTTTTCTAATAACAGGGATGAATTTTTCAGGGTTCGGGTAGCAACCCTGAGCAGGATAGTGAATGCAGAAAAGTATGGCGTGAAGTATAAAAAAGATGATCCGAAAGATGTCTTAGATGAGATTAAAAAAATAGTTATTCAGCAAGAAAAAGTCTTTACCGAAACATATTATCAAATTGTAAAAGAATTAGCTAACGAAGGGGTTCATATTCTGAATGAAAATGAATTGGACGAGGAGCAGGGAGAATTTGTAAAGCGATTTTACCAGGAAACGCTCAGGCAATATTTATTTCCTGTAATGCTTGGAGATTTCCGGAATATCACGTCTATTAAAGACGGATCAATTTACCTGGCAGTTGAGTTAAAACGCTCAAAAAATGATTTTAACGATAATTATGCACTTATTAAAATTCCGCAAAAATCATTATCACGTTTTCTGATTCTTCCGGAGAAAGCCGGCAATCAATACATTATACTGATGGATGATGTGATAAGGTATTGCCTCGAAGACATCTTTACTATATTAGGCTATGATACGTTTGATGCTTACACCATAAAAATGACCCGCGATGCCGAGCTGGATATTGATGGCGATATTTCTAAAAGTTTTTTAGAAAAGATGAGCGAAAGCGTTAAACAGAGAAAAAGAGGCGTCCCTGTGAGATTTGTATATGATGAAAAAATCCCGAAAAAATATTTAAAAAAAATTACAGGGAAACTTAAGATATCAGATGAAGATAGACTGAGAGGCGGCGGACGGTACCACAACTTTAAGGATTTTATGTCTTTTCCGAAGATTGGTTCAGAAAAACTTTTATATCCTTCCTTCCCTCCGCTCAGGCATAAAGACCTGCTTCCAAACCAGAGCATTATTAAGGTATTGCAGGAAAAAGATATTATGCTTCACTTTCCTTACCAGTCTTTTCAGTATGTCATTGACCTGCTCAGGGAAGCCTCTATAGACCCGCAGGTAACAGATATCAAAATGACATTTTACAGGGCAGCAAAGTATTCCAATGTGGTGAACGCATTGGTAAATGCCGCACGGAATGGAAAAAAAGTTACTGTTTTTCTTGAAATTCAGGCACGCTTTGATGAGGAGGCTAATATTATTCTTGCAGGTAAGTTACATGACGAAGGCGTAAAAATTATTCCTACCATTCCCGGATATAAAGTGCATAGCAAACTTATCCTTATTAAAAGACAGGAAGATGGTCAACCGCGGTATTATGCAAATATAGGTACGGGTAATTTTAATGAATCTACTGCAAAAGTGTATGCCGACGATAGTTTGATGACAGCTAACCAGGAAATTGCTTCCGAGGTTGATAATGTATTCCGGTTATTTGAAACACGTTATACACATCCGGAATTTAAGACACTTATCGTTTCTCCGTTTCATACAAGGAATTTCTTTACAAATGCGCTTAATAATGAGATTCGAAATGCTAAAGCAGGTAAAGATGCCTGGGCAATTATTAAAATAAACAGCCTCGTTGATAAAAAGATGGTTCGGAAACTTTATGAAGCAAGCAAAGCAGGAGTAAAGCTAAAGTTGATCATTAGGGGAATTTGTATTTTGGTACCTGGAGTTAAAGAATTAAGTGAAAATATTGAAGTGATCAGTATTGTTGACCGTTTTCTCGAACATTCGAGGGTGTTTATATTTTGCAACGATAACGATAACAAATATTACATAGGATCTGCCGATTGGATGTCACGCAACCTTGACCACAGGATTGAAGTCATTACTCCGGTTTATGACAAAGAGATACGGAAGGAATTATGGGATATGCTGCAAATTCAGTTAAAAGATAACTGCAAAGCGAGGATTAGCGGTGAGAAATATATCAATAGATATCGCAGGATCAATTCAAAAAATAAGGTCAGGTCACAGTTTGAGATTTACGAATATTATAAAAGAAAGATTGGGGAATAAAGTGTTTAGTTGGCAGTCATTTTACAATTTACATTTTCAAAGTTCCTTCACCGGGTCCCAGAAATATTTTTCAAAATTCATAATTTTATCACTTTCAACATTAATGCCTTCGTTTTCCAATAACTGCTGCATGATATCAGGGCTGCCAAAATAATGCTTGCCGGTTAATACACCATTTCTGTTCACTACCCTGTGGGCAGGGATGGCGACGACAGAAGAAAGCGAGGCATTCATTGCCCAGCCTACCATTCGGGCAGAACCTTTGCTTCCAAGGTAATTGGCAATGGCTCCGTAAGAAGTTACCCTTCCATACGGGATCAGCTTTACAACTTCATATACCTGCCCGAAAAACGAATCATTTTCTTTCATGCCTCATGTATTATGTCATTCAATCTGAATTGTAAGTAGTTGATTTTTTGTCCTTCTTCCAGGAACTTTTTTTCATAATAAGTTTGAACTTCCATTACATCACCTTCATAGCCCGAATTATACAGGTCTTTTGTTTGAAAAATAAGTTCATGCTTATATTCTTCGATAATCTTAAGTGTATAAATAAACAAACCGGCATTGTCGGTCTTTAAATGGATAATGCTACCGGGAATCAGGAACTGGTGGTATATTTCGAGAAAAGGAGGTGAAGTCAGCCGTTTACTTGCTTTCTTTTTTTTTGGTTGCGGATCGGGAAACGTAAGCCAAATTTCGTTCACTTCATTTTTCCCGAAACATTTCCCGGTAAGTTCAATTTGTGTTCTTAGAAATGCTATGTTACGCAAGTCTTCATCCACTGTTGTTTTAGCGCCTCTCCACATCCGGGCGCCTTTTCGGTCGATGCCGATAAAATTTTTATTAGGATGTTTTCTGGCAAGACTTACCGTGTATTCACCTTTACCGCAACCTAACTCCAATACAATGGGATTGTTATTTTTGAAAAAATTACTATTCCATTTTCCTTTCAGGTAAAAGTCATTAATAACATCGTCTATTTCCGGCTGCAGGAAATTAGGAAAGGTTACATTCTCAGCAAAATGTTTCAACTTATTCTTTGGCACTGTAGCAACTATTAATTTTTATACCGGAGGCAAAGTTATTGAATTTGGAGAAAGTGTAAAAAGAGCGGCAGATTGAAAGTTATATATTTATTTTTTAAGCAACCATGCAGCCGAATTGTCATCCTTACGGATCATTGCCAGGTTCATTAACGCTTCAGCTTTATCTTCGGTGCTGAAATAACAAACCATGTATAAACCACGGGGGTTTTGCCCGGCGGAGTTTGCATCGTATCCTTTTTGGCGGAGTGTGGCAATAAGCTTTTCCGAGTTTGCTTTATAACGGAAGGCGCCGCCTATGATGTAATATTTTGGTCTGTTTGAAACAGGTTTTGCTGTGCTGGCAGTATTTTCAAGGGATGTTTCTATATTCATTTCCGCATCATTGGAAGATAAATTCAAATCTTTTATGATTTCAGTTTTGTTTTCAACCTTTAATGTATTCGCTGCTTTTTCCGGGCTGGTTTGTTCTGAAGATGGAACAAGGCTGGATTTCTGGGTTGTGTTATCCCTGAAACCGGTTTTGAATGTGAACCATCCGATAAGCAAAAGCACAGGTATAAGCGCCAGGTATGCCCAGTGTATCTTTCTTATTCTGCCAGTTCTTTCCGGTACAGGTTTACGGTCGATGAATTTCTTTTCAAGCCGTTTATGCATGGGTTCGCGGACAACAGGCGGAGAGATAAATGTTGTTAAGCCGAAAGAATCTTCAAGATAATTAACTGATTTATCCGGATCAAAAAGAAGGTTCCCTTCTATATCTTTGCTTATGGTTCCGATTTTATCAAGGATAATGCTTTCGCCTTGTTTCAGTTTCAGCTTACATTCCCATACAAAATTTTCAACCATCCTTTTGGCTTCTTCATAAGGAATTTTTTCGGAAATGGCAATATTGTGTTGCAGAAGTCCGTCATTTTGTGTTAGTTTTGAGTTAAACAAAATGCTTTTTGAAGGAGGATAAAAAGTATGATTTACAGGATGGATTTTTGCAGGTGCATAGTTAGTAACAAAACCTCCAAATCCCGAAACGACCACACAATCGTGATGATAGAGCAATTTGCTTATGTAATGGTCAATCTGCATAAAGAGGTATTTACGAATGCGCTAAATTACTAAAACTTGAGGTTAAATTCAAGTCTTGTTTAAAAATTTTAACAAATCATCGGGCGTATCCACTGCATAACTTTCCATGTCGGTTTCGCTAACAGTGATCTTATAGCCGTTTTCAAGCCAGCGAAGTTGCTCTAATGATTCGGCTTTTTCCAATGGAGTAATATTCAATTTTGTGATCTCTTTTAAGATGTTTGTCCTGTATGCGTAAATGCCGATATGTTTGTAAAAATCGTGTTTTCTGACCCATTCCTGTTTATCTGAATTTTGGATAAAAGGGATGGCTTGCCTGCTGAAATAAATTGCCTGTTGGTTTTTATTGATAATTACTTTATTTACATTCGGATTAAAAAGTTCTTCACGGGTTGTAATTTTTTTAATTAATGTGGCAATCTGAACATCAGTTGATTTAAAACATAAGGCAACCTGATCAATTTGTTTCGGACTGATATATGGTTCGTCACCCTGTATATTGATTATTATGTCAAAGATATTTCCATCTGCCTGTAATTCGTCAATTACTTCCCTGCATCGTTCGGTACCGCTTTTATGGGTTGTTGATGTTAATATCACTTTTCCGCCGAAATCCAATACTTTTTTTTCAATTCTTTTGTCATCCGTAGCCACAATCAGGTCTGACAAAGAAGTGGCTCTAACAGATTGTTCGTAAACCCTTTGTATCATTGGCTTACCATTTATCTTTGCAAGGGGTTTGCCCGGAAATCTTGAAGATGCATATCGTGCAGGAATAATTCCGAGAATTTTCATGGTCTTAATCAGCTTTTACATTAATTTTTTGTTCGGCAATATATTCTTCTCCTTTACCTGATTTTAAATTTTTAATATAAATTTTGAAAACCAGGGTTTTTTTACCTGCGCTCCCAAATTTTCTGTTCCATTCGATTTTTGGGTTTTTTAATTCCGTAACGAGAAAATTATCAGGTTTTTGTCCGTTACCTGCTTCTTCAATACTAAGGATCACTTTGCAAGCGGGTGGTATGGCAGCTTCAACATATCCTCTGAGAGTATCCGAAACACGTATGGATTTATTTTCCGGATATATTCTAATAAGCCCCGAACCGGTTACTTTTACGGCTTCACCTTCTTCGTTATATTTTCTGAAATATTTGATTTTTCCGGTCGAATCATAATATTCATAGGTAATAGGTCTTCCGTCAGAGTAATGGAATTTCCATTCGCCAACCTTGTAACCATTTAACCGGTATCCTTCAAAACTTGTAATTCCGTTGCTGTAAATGGCTTTATGAAATCCATTGAGCAATCCGTTTTTATAATTCTCGAAGTGCATCAGTTCAGAATTGGCTTCATAGAATTTTCTTAATCCGTCAACTGTATCGTTTATATATTTTGCCGAATCCATTAGCCTGCCATCTTCATAATATGACACGGATATATAATCATTATGTGTAACATCCAAAAAAGTGATACTGGATTTAAGTCTGTTTTTATCGTACCATTCCTGAATAATCAGTTTGCCATCATTATTATAGAACTCTTTCTTTTTATAACCTGACCGGCAGGAAATGAAAAAGGCAGTCAGAATTATAAGGCAACCAAGATGCTTCAGCTTAAAATATGTAATCAGAAATTGTACTAACCCTTCCTGATTCGATGTATTTACCATTTTATTTTCTGATTTAAGGTAATTCAAAAAAGTCCGTGCAGTTCGGCATTTACTTTTTCGATTATCATAGCCAGGTCCTCAGGATTTTCTTCAATATTGATATCGTCCACACTGAAAATAAGCAATTTTCCATGTTTGTATTTTTCTATCCAGCTTTCATACCGTTCATTAAGTTTTTTCAGATAATCCAACCGGATGGCTTCTTCATATTTCCTGCCTCTTTTTTGTATCTGGTTAACCAAAGTAGGGACGGCAGCACGTAAATAAATCAGAAGATCGGGCGGTTGAATGAAAGAGCTCATTAATTCAAACAATGAAAAATAGTTATCAAAATCGCGCTTGGTCATAAGGTTCATTGAGTGCAGGTTTGGAGCGAAAATATACGCATCCTCATAAATTGTCCTGTCTTGTATTACGGTCTTCCCGCTTTTCCGTATTTCCACTATTTGCCTGAAACGGCTATTCAGGAAATAAATCTGTAAGTTGAACGACCAACGTTGCATGTCTTCATAAAAACTATTAAGGTAAGGATTGGTATCGACATCTTCAAAATGTGATTCCCATCCAAAATGCTTTGATAATAAACGCGTCATAGTAGTTTTACCTGAGCCTATATTTCCTGCTACTGCTATATGCATATCTGTTTAATTTTGTTTATGAAAAATAACTAAGTTTTTTATTCACCCTATTTCCTTTATTATTTAAAATGGATAAAATTAATATTTTTTAATTAACCATTTCAAGTATTTCATCAACATACTTTCTGTCGTTCGACAGTCTTGGCACTTTATGCTGTCCGCCTAACTTATTTTTTTTCTTTAACCAATTGTAAAATGTTTTTGCAGGCATCTGTTTTATAACAGGGGGTCTTAAAACCATGTTATGATATCTTTTTGCCTCGTAATCCGAGTTCAACGATTTCAGGGCGTTGTCAAGTGTTTCGGCAAAATATTCAATATTCTCCGGGGGTTTTTCAAATTCGATGAGCCATTCGTGGGCAGCATTTTCGCCGGGTTTGAAATAAACAGGGGCAACAGAAAATTCGTTAATAACAGCATTGCATTTTTTACAGGCAATTGCAATGGCTTTTACTGCATTATCAACAATCAGTTCTTCACCAACCGAATTTATAAAGTTTTTCGTCCTGCCGGTAATCTTTATCCTGTATGGATTTAGAGAAGTAAATTTTACGGTATCACCAATCAAATATCTCCATAATCCGGCATTTGTCGATATTACCAATGCATAATTTTTTTCCAGCTCCACTTCATCAAGTGATAAAGTTTTTTGGTTTTCAGTTTCTAACTGGTCTGTCGGAAGGAATTCATAATAGATACCGTAATCAAGCATCAAAAGCAGTTGGTCAGAGTCAGTCTTATCTTGTAATCCGAAAAATCCTTCCGAAGCGCTATAGGTTTCCATATAGTGCATATCGTCAGAAGGGATTAATTCTTCAAACTGTTTTTGGTACGGACTAAAATTCACTCCTCCGTGAAAAAACACTTCCATGTTTGGCCAAACCTCCAGTATATTGCGTTTCCCTGTTATTTCAAGAATTCGTCTTAATAATAATAATGTCCATGAAGGCACGCCAAGTATATTTGTAACATTATGATTGATGGTAGAGGTTGCCATTTTTTCTATCTTGCTTTCCCACTCGTCCATAAGTGCAACCGACCGCTTGGGCACCCTTATAAATTCAGCCCAGTAAGGAAGGTTCTGAACGATAAGAGCCGAAAGGTCGCCATCATAGTAATTTTCATTATTTATTTCTGTAATACGATGGCTGCCTCCCATAGCGAGTCCTCTTCCGGCAAACATATAGTTATCGGGATAATTATTGCAATAAATAGAAAGCATGTCTTTGCCGCACTTGTAATGACATTCCTCCAGCGCCTCCTGGCTTACTGGGATATATTTGCTTTTATCGGAGGTTGTACCGGATGATTTTGCAAATAACTTTATGTCAGAATTCCAGAGTATATTTTGCTCGCCCTTGCGTAACCTGTTGATATAAGGTTTCAAAGCATCGTAATCATTTATAGGAATCCTTTCTTTATATTCTTTCAGAGAGTTAATTGACTTATAATCGTATTTTTTCCCCCATTCAGTATCCCTTGCTTTTATAAGAAGCTTTTTAAGCCATTCATCTTGAACTTCATGAGGATATTTCATAAAAAGCTCGATCTGGTGAAATCGCTTTTTTATCAACCAAGATAATACTGAGTTTATTAGCGCCATTTAAATTTGATTTACGATTTATTATTTCCCACAAAAATATAAATATATTAGCTTTGTTGAATCTTATATTTAATCAAAGTATAATGATTTGAAATTATTTATTTTTGCAGCGATGGAACAGACAATAATAAATTCAAACGGTTATTCGATTTATATTGGAAATGGTGTTTTTGACACAATACGATCATTCCTTCTTCAATATGAATTCAAAGAAAATAAAATATTTGTTCTTGTTGATGAAAACAGCCGGAAATATTGCCTTCCTGCATTAATGAGCAATGTACAGCTATTACAAAAGGTATATATAATTGAGGTGCCCGATGGCGAAGAAATAAAGGATATCGAAACCTGCCAGAGATTGTGGCAGGAACTGGCTGATCATGATGCCGACAGAAATTCTATACTAATTAATCTTGGCGGCGGTGTAATCAGTGATTTGGGTGGTTTTGTGGCTTCCACTTTTAAAAGAGGCATTCGTTATCTGAACATCCCATCAACCCTTCTGTCAATGGTTGATGCTTCTATTGGTGGCAAAGTAGGTGTGGATATGAAAGGATTGAAAAATCAAATCGGACTTTTTTCCAATCCACAGGTTGTTTTCGTCATACCTGAATTTCTCGACACTCTTCCACAACAACAATTACGCGCCGGTTTTGCCGAAATTATAAAACATTCTTTGATATATGAAAAGCATTATTGGGACGATCTTTCAGGAAAATCGTATGAAGATATAAAAAATTGGAAAGAACTTATTGACTGGTCGGTTGAAATTAAAAATTATTTTGTCCTTGAAGATCCGCTCGATTCCGGCTTCAGAAAAGTACTGAATTTCGGACATACTATCGGACACGCAATCGAATCTTTTTCTTTGCAGAACGATTCGGACCCTTTGCTGCACGGCGAGGCTATTGCTATCGGAATAATTTGCGAGACTTACTTGTCGAATAAACTTGTAAAACTCCCAAAAAGTGAAATGGACGAAATTGTTCATTATGTAGCCACATGCTTTGATCATTATACTCTAAGATCGGGTAATTACGACCTGATTATAGACATTATGAAACATGATAAGAAAAATACAGGTGGTGAATTCAATTTTACTTTGCTGACATCTATCGGCAACAGCCTGATAAACCAGAACTGCAATATCAATCTTATAAGAGAGAGTCTCAGGTTTTACCAGAATCTGAATTGTTAAATTACTGAGTGATAGCGAAGTCCCGACACTCCGGGATTGAATTGCTGAATTGATAGTTGAAAAGCGCTAAACGACAATATATCAAACCAAACTTAAATACATGAGCACATAAAACACTTTTCACTTTTATTTTAATGGAATTAATTACAATTTGTAAAACCGACAAAAAATTAAAAAAGGAAATAAGTCTTCCATCTTCCAAAAGTATCAGCAATCGGGTTTTGATTATCAGGGCGCTGAGTAAAAGAAATTTTAATATCCGGAATCTTTCCCGGTCTGATGACACAAAACTGATGCAAAGCCTGCTCGACAAAATTGAATATTGCAAAAACATTAGTGAAGTAGTTGAATTAAATTGCGAAAATGCCGGAACCGTTATGCGATTCCTGACTGCATATCTTTCCAATAAACCCGGGAAATGGTCACTGACAGGCACGGAACGAATGGAACAGCGACCAATAGGTATCCTCGTGGATGTTTTACGGCAGATAGGTGCAAATATTATTTATGTTGAGAAAAAAGGTTATCCCCCTATATTGATCGAAGGTTCTGAATTATACGGAGAAAAAATCGAAATTGATGCAAGTGTGAGCAGCCAGTTTATTACTGCCTTGTTGTTGATAGCCCCTGCTTTACCCGGCGGACTTGAAATTACACTGAAAAACAAAATCAGTTCTTTGTCTTACATCGAAATGACAGTTAAATTAATGGAATATTTCGGAATTAAGATTAACCATTCGGGAAATACTATTGCAGTTAAACAGCAGGAATACAGGGAGGCGGATTTTATTGTTGAACCTGACTGGACATCTGCCTCTTACTGGTACGAGATGGCGGCTTTTGCAGAGGAAGTTGACCTGACGATAACCGGATTAAAAAAAGAAAGTCTGCAGGGCGATTCCGTTTTACCGGAAATATTTGAGCAGCTTGGTGTAAAAACCGTTTTTTTACCAGAAGGTATTAAATTACTTAAAGGAAACAAGCCGGTATCTCGTTTTGAATTCGATTTTACAAACTTTCCCGACTTGGCACAATCAGTTATTGTTACTTGCGCCGGACTGAACATATCCGGAAATTTTACCGGATTGAAAAATTTAATAATAAAAGAAACTGACAGGCTTAACGCATTAAGTACCGAACTAAAAATAATTGGAGCAAATGCAGAAATAGTTCAGGGGTCAAAGTTCAGAGTTCAACGTTCGGAGTTTGATTTTTTTAATAACATTAAAAAATTAAAATCAAAAATTATAAATACTTATGGCGACCATAGAATGGCAATGGCATTTGCTCCTCTGGCACTTCTTTCAGGTTCAATTCAAATAAAAAATCCGGAAGTGGTATCAAAATCGTATCCGGGGTTTTGGGAAGATTTGAATAAAATAGGTTTTGAAAATCAGCTATCAACAGTATAATGCTTTAAAATTGCTTTACAATTATGAGAGAAGTTATATCAATAATATAATAATTCTATCATTCCATATTTTTAAATACTTTTGTTCTCAATTTAATAATAAACCATGACAGTTGACATTTTTATACCCTGCTTCATCGACCAGATATTCCCGCAAACAGGAATGAACATGGTTAAAATCCTTGAAAAGCTTGGTGTGAAAATCCATTACAACGACAACCAGACTTGTTGCGGACAGATGGCATTCAACAGCGGATTCTGGGATGAAGCAAAAGAAATGGGTGAAAAATTCCTTAAAGATTTTCCTAACAATCGCCCGGTTGTTGCTCCATCTGCTTCTTGTGTGGGATATATTAAGAGCTATTATCCCAAATTATTTTTTAACACGGCTCTTCATAACGAATTCAAACAACTTCAAAGAAATATTTACGAGTTTACCGACTTCCTGGTAAATGTATTAAAAGTTACAGACCTCGGAGCTACTTTTGAACACAAAGTAACCTACCACGATTCATGTGCTGCTCTCAGGGAATATGGATTAAAAGATGAACCGAGAAGACTCCTTGAAAACGTTAAAGGGCTGGAACTGGTTGAAATGAAGGACACCCATGTTTGCTGCGGCTTTGGCGGAACATTTTCTGTAAAGCATGAAGCCATCTCCACAGCTATGGCTGAACAAAAAGTACATAATGCTTTAGACACAGGCGCAGAATATATCATCTCAACCGATTCTTCCTGCCTGATGCACCAGGACGGGTATATCAGGAAACATAAACTGCCATTAAAGGTTGCCCATATTGCTGATGTTCTGGCTTCGGGATGGAGTTGAGGATTATTAACCTTCGTTTGCAATTAGCGTCCACGCTTGTTACGGCTATTTTATATTATAGCGTCGATCTGTGATGTGCATCCTTGGAAAAACATTGACAAGAATGGGAATTTATCTGCTATTCTTCTCCGGTTCTCTTAAAACCTATCCTTTTCCGGTTTTGGCACGTAAATTCTTCTTGTTTAGCATGTTCAAGTTGCTTTAGGTATTCAAAAATCAACACGATTTTATCATCTTGCTCAATGTTTTTTCTTTCAATTTCTTCTAACTTTTTTAATATTTCTTGATGTGTTAAAGCCATTCGACGCATTCTGCTAAATAATCTAATTATTTGTAGGTTAACCTTTATCCCTCTTTCACTATTTAAAACTGTTGACAATTGAGCTACTCCATCTTCTGTAAAAGCATAAGGAGCATAACGTAAACCTTTTTTATCTTCTTTGGAGGTGACAAATTGGCTCCTCCATTCTTTGAACTCTTCTTTAGTCAATTCAAACATAAAATCATTAGGAAAACGTATTATATTTCTTTTTACCTGCCTTTTAAGATATTTTGTTTCTACTCCGTATAGCTCTGCTAAATCTCTGTCTAACATCACCTTTTGATCTCTAATAAAAAATATTTTACTTTCTATGATCTCATCAGGCAATATTATTTTATCTTCTTTATTTTTACTCATTTCTTAATAATTTTGAACAACAAAAATAATCATTTACGATTGGAGGTCACAATTTGTCACCTCCAATCTTATAATAATGCTGTAGCAATTCTAAAGATTAAGCTTCCAAACCATTTCCAAGAAATTACTACCTTTGTTTTCAAAATTTTAAAACACTATAAAACAAAAATATCAGAAAAATAAGTTTTACCCAATGGAGAATTATATAAAAAAAATAGCCAAAGAATTAAATATTGCCGACTGGCAGGTGCAAAATACTATTGAATTGCTTAATGAAGGGGCAACTATACCTTTTATTGCCAGAT
>JAIORT010000823.1 GCA_021107975.1 Bacteroidales bacterium
TTCCCGTTTTCTTTCTTTTTGAAGAAAACCAGTTCCAGTGGGGATATGGCAATAAGCAGCTTCGCGGAAGGTCAACCACGGTAAGTACTGACGGGATAAAGGATACTGAGTTTACAATGTATAAAGATATGGTTGGCGATTTCCTGATGCTGTGCGGTTTTCCAACTCCCATCGGGAAAAACTGCTACGACGAAGAAGAGATCGTTGACGAAGCCCTGAAACTTGGATTTCCGGTTGTTGTAAAGCCTGTGGCAGGGCATAAAGGACAGGGTGTTGTAACAGGCATCGAAACAGAAGAAGGTGTCAAAAAGGCATTTAATGCTATTCTGACATTATCGGAAGAAGAGGGAATTAACTTCGAAGGCGCTATCGTGCAACAACAGATTTACGGAACCGACCACAGATTGCTGGCAGTTGGAAGTAAATTTGCGGCAGCACTTGAAAGAGTTCCTGCTTTTGTTGACGGAAATGGAAAAGATACTATTGAAGATTTGATTGCCGAAGAAAATGACAAGGAAATCCGGCTCGACAATGCCCGCTCACCTCTCGCTAAAATTCATATTGACGATGACCTTAAAGACTATCTCAGTTTGCAGGATTTGTCATTGCAGTCGGTTCCTGCCGAAGGAGAAAAAATATACCTTAGAAGGGTCGCAAATATTTCTGCAGGCGGCGTTTCCATTAATGTAACAGACAAAATACATCCGAAAAATATCAAAATGGTCGAAGATATTGCAGGATTCTTTAATGTGAAATGTCTCGGTATAGATGTCCTTGCTGCCGATATATCAAAACCCTGGACCGACGGCAATTTTGGCATCATCGAGATCAATGCAGGACCCGGTGTGTTTATGCACCTTGCTCCGGCTTATGGCGGTTCGATTGACGTCCCTGGTTTGTTTATAAAATCACACTTTCACAAAAATGAATATTCAAGGGTGCCGATTATTGCAGGGAACAATATCTCTCAGAATTTTGCAAAAATGCTTAATGATAAACTGCATGAGATCAAACCGGATATTTACTTCTCAAGCTTAACAGACGAAGGAATTCATTTCAACGGAGAATATTTCTTTAAAAATGAAAACCACGATGAAAATGTAAAGATCATCCTGAGGAATCCGAAAACAGAAATTGCTTTATTCACTCATAACTTTGACGACATTTTCGATTATGGAATCCTGCATGAAGGCGCCGATATAATTATTCTCAACAATCCGCATTATGCTGAGGAAAAGACATTGAAAGAACAATTACTTCCGGGAGGAATACTGATTGAAGTTCGTGATGATGAAATAATTGTTTCAGGCGAAGAGCCGGAACACCTTTCAATTCCTGTTGAAAATGCAGAGGATAAAGACGCTAAGTTACTTGAAGTAATTGAGCCTTACCTGGAAAAATTGATTGTTAAGTACGATTAAGTGCATTCTTACTGACCAATAAGTTTTAGTCTGCTATTTTTTAAACGAGTATCAATATACTTTTTCAACTCTTTAAAAGTCATATTAGCCGTCTCGGAACTAATTTTGTCCCGAATTTCTCGCATCATTTTAACTGCGTCAAATGCTTTTTCTTTTTTATTCATCTTCATATTTTATAAGGTCGTTAGGACTTCTAATTTCTATCATTTGATAACCAAGTCTCAGGTTAACTGAATTATACCCTTAAAGCCCCCGCCATTACTTATAAGCCTTTATTAGCAACTGGCTTTCAATCAATTTCATTCATTTTGTTAGGATTTTGACGACAATCGAAAATATTTGCAATTTCAATTCGATTCTTACTCTCGTTAATCCAATAAATAATCTTATAATTTCTGAATACCAAATATCTAAAGTTTTGTGGTCGGTCAGTTAGAAGTTCTTCTTTTTGTCCTATGTAAGGACTTTTATTAAGTCCGATAGTTCTATCAACAATTCCGGTTACTAATTTTTGAGCTACTATAATACTGGCTTTTGTTTCATAGTAATCAAAAATATCGTCCAGTTTGTTCTCTGCAAGTCGAGTCCAATAAACTGTTAAATCCATTTCTCAATTTTGGATTTTAAATCAGTAGCTTTAATAACTCTATCATTTTCGGAATCATCAAGTGCTTGATCAATTTCGTTGTTAAATTGTTTCAAGTCCATTGGTCTAAGATTACTCTCAAACAGTTCTGATTTTCGTTTTTTTAACATCTTTTCCAATCCGCTGATTATCTCTTCATTTTGTATTCGAAGAAATTCCTGAACAAATGATATTTTTCGTGTCTGTAAATCCATTATTTATCTATTTTATTCAAAAGTACAATTTTTATTTCAATTTGTGATTTTTTTAAGTGTACGTTACAGCTTGTTGCTAACGTAATAGTATTTCAAGCGAAATTCAAAAATAAGTAAAAAAGTTCGAATATTAGTGGAAAACTAAAATTAAAAGAAAATGCCACTAAAACACCATCCCGAAAGATTTCGGGACTAAAATTCACAAAGGGTTTATTTCCAACTCCTTATCTTTTGTGTATTTTTGTGCTTTCGTGTCTTTGTGGCAATAAAATACTTTTCGGAGTGGACTCATCAATGAAACTATATAACAATGAAACCATATAAACCATTTTCCTTACTTTTGCTTCAATTTCAATTATAATGCAACAAATTAACAGGAGAGAAAAAATATCTTTTTTTTTGAAGAATATGCTGAAAGGATTGCTATGGTTTGCTCTCCTTATTGCTGCCTACTTAATAATTAAGAACCGGGTTGCAATAGATTATTCTAAGTGGCTGGAACCGATCTTCAGCAATACTTTCCTGATTTTTTCTGTCTATTCACTTTCCGAATTGATTTTCGGGATCATACCACCCGAATTATTTATGATATGGGCATTACGGACAGGAAGCGTCCTGGATTATTCATTTTATATTTTACTTTTTGCTATTATTTCCTACATTGCTGGTCTTATCGGATTTTTGTTCGGCGCATACCTGAACACAACAGTTACATACAGATTCATCAGAAGGCGGTTTCTTGGGAAATATCACCCTTTATTACAAAAATACGGCGCATTCCTGATACTTGTGGCTGCTCTTACTCCCCTGCCCTATTCAGGCATCAGCATGTTGGTTGGCTCATTCCATTATCCTTTGAAGAAATATTTGTTTTGGGCTTTATCACGTTTTATCAGGTTTGGGGTTTATGCGTTTATTATCTGGAAAGCGAATATGTTTTAGAAAAACCAAATAAATTCCAAATACAAAATTAAGTCCACTCCGAAAATAAGAAATTAAAAATGCCACTAAAACACAAAGTCACAAAATTTCACAAAAAAATATATACCAGCCAAATACCTTTAGTGGGATTTTGTGTTTTAGCCCCGAAAGCTTTCGGGGTAGTGGCGAAAAAACTACTTTTTGGAGTAAGCTCAAAATTTAAAAAATTTAGTTAATTCCTGAGTTAATTTTGTTTTCATAGTCTTCCCTCGATATTTTATATCCGTTTTTACAAATGGGGCAATAAGTAAAATATTCCGTTTTGTAAGGAAATACCGGAATGAAGAATAAAGTGAACCACGAAGTGGTCTTACTTAAAATCCACCTGCCATCATTATTACAATGATAACAATGGGAGATAGAACGCAATTGATTTTCCTTGTTTGTCCTGTGTCCGAAACCGAATACGACTAATATAAAACTATAATGTAGGTTCACTTAGCGATTTTAAATAATTCAGTACCTCTTTTATATTAATATTTTCTTCGTTTAGAATTAGAAACGAATGAACGTCCATTGTAATATTGCTATATTTCATAAAACTTCTCCAGATATGTTCGATATACCATTCAGTCTCCATTCCCCAGCGGTCATCCATAGTTTTCCTTTTGAAAAATGTTTCTTTTGAAATTTCAATGAAAATTTTTTTATCGTAAAGTCTGTTAATGTTGTCGTTATAAAATGCAAGCAAGCCTTCGGCAATAACAATGTCGTAAGTCATCCTGTATTTGATAATAGCTGATTTGAATTTCCGAAAGTCTATTGATTCCGGGCATTCCCAGTTGATATGACCTTTTATTACGGGAATTTGGTTGACAGGAAAAACATAATCATCCTGTGAAATAATTTTTACGGTTTTATCCTTAAAGTGATATTTTATTTTTTCTGCCAGTTTTGATTTTCCTGAAGTACTGGCTCCTCCTATACCGATGACCATTGTTCCTGATTAAATAGCAAAGGTATGAAAAGAAAAAATTAGGCATTTTTTATATGTGGGAAAAAATAGTTTACCCTGTGTAGTATCGCTAGCTAATAAACAGGTTGAACCCTGTCCGTACGGACGGGGTGAACAATATTACAATATTTCATAAAAACCTTATTTTATTTCGTTTAATAAGGTAATAAGGTTTGTAACCCGGTTTAATATTGCTTACTAAGGTTTATTGAAAAAAAATAAGGTTTTTATATTATTATCAGACTTTTGATACATATTTAAAATCCTTTCCGGGATACTTAGCCTGGTTGCCGAGTTGTTCTTCAATTCTAAGTAACCGATTATACTTGGCGATCCTATCGGAGCGGCTGGCTGAACCGGTTTTAATCAAACCTGTATTTAAAGCAACTGAAAGATCGGCAATTGTTGTATCCTCGGTTTCGCCGGAGCGATGGCTGATAACGGCAGTGTATCCGTTTCTGTAAGCCATGTTTACGGCATTTATAGTTTCTGTTAATGTTCCAATCTGGTTTAATTTAATAAGGATTGAATTTGCCACGCCCATATCAATACCTTTTTGCAGTCTCTCGGTATTAGTAACAAAATTATCATCTCCCACAAGTTGTATTTTATCGCCAAGCACATCTGTCATCAGTTTCCATCCGTCCCAGTCGTCTTCTGCCATACCGTCTTCTATTGAGATTATTGGATATTTTTTCACCCAGCCTTTCCAGAAATCAACCATTTGCCCAGGAGTAAGTTTTTCTCCGGTTGACCACTTCAAATGATATACATTTTCTTTTTCAATATAATATTCAGATGCTGCCGGATCAAGAGCTATAAAAATATCTTTACCTGCTTTGTAGCCGGCTTTTTCGATTGCTTTTAAAACGACCCTGATGGCATCTTCGTTTGACTTCAGGTTTGGGGCAAACCCGCCTTCATCGCCAACATTAGTTGAATGACCTTCCTTTTTCAATACTGCTTTCAGGTTATGAAAAACTTCCGCTCCCATTCGCAAAGCTTCGCTGAATGTATTTGCCCCGATGGGCATGATCATAAATTCCTGGAAGTCGATGCTGTTATCGGCATGTGAGCCGCCGTTTAATATATTCATCATGGGAATCGGGAGTGTGTTGGCATTAACACCTCCGATATACCTGAACAGTGCCTGGTCGGTTTCTATAGCTGCTGCTTTTGCCACTGCCAGCGACACACCCAGAATCGCATTAGCTCCCAAATTAGCTTTGTTTGGTGTCCCATCAATCTCTATCATCCTGGCGTCTATCTCATTCTGATCGGTTGTATAATATCCACGTAATTCTTCGTTAAGAATATTATTTACGTTATGAACGGCTTTTAGAACTCCTTTTCCTAAAAATACTTTTTTATCACCGTCTCTAAGCTCAACAGCTTCGTGAACTCCTGTTGATGCTCCGGAAGGTACAGATGCTCTGCCTATGGTGCCAGCGTCAGTCATCACATCCACTTCAACGGTCGGATTCCCTCTTGAATCAAGTATTTGACGTGCCCGTATGTTAAATATTGTACTCATAATTATATTTTTTTTGATGATTAAATTTGGCTCTAAAATACAAAAAAAGGATAAAACATAATGTCTTATCCTTTTTTAGTTCATAAAACTTTTTTAATTATTTAGATTCTTCTTTATTATCTTCTTTCTTTTCCTCTGCTTTTGGTTCTTCTTTTTTATCATCTTCAGCAGATTTATCAATTTCTGATTTTACTTCTTCCTTTTTCTCTTCATCAACAGGAGCTTCAACTTTTACCTCATCTTCAGCTTTCACTTCCTCAACCTCAACCTTCACTTCTTCTTTAATTTCTTCCTTTTTCTCTTCAGCTTCAACTTCAGCCTTAACTTCTTCCATCACTTCCTCAACCTCAGCTTCAGTCTCAATAACCTCTTCAGATATTTCTTCAACAACAGGTTCGGCAACTGTCTCTTCAGCAATTTTTTTCTTGCCTCCTTTCCTTCTTCTTCTTGCCGGTTTGGCTTTTTTAGCATCTTTTTCAGCTAACAAATTTTCATTGAAGTCAACAAGTTCCATCATGCACATTTCGGCATTATCCCCCAAACGATTACCAATCTTAATGATTCTTGTATATCCACCCGGTCTGTCGGCAACCTTAACCGAAATTTCCCTGAATAATTCAGTAATTGCTTCTTTACTTTGTAAATAGCTAAATACAACTCTCCTGGAATGAGTGGTATCTTCCTTCGACCTGGTTATCAAAGGTTCGATATAGGTTCTTAAAGCTTTAGCTTTTGCGAGTGTTGTATGTATTCTTTTATGCATAATCAAGGAAGTAGCCATATTAGCCAGCATCGCTTTTCTGTGGGCACTTTTCCTTGATAAATGATTAAATTTCTTCCTGTGTCTCATCTCAATTATTCCTTATCTAATTTATACTTAGAGATATTCATTCCAAATTCAAGACCTTTTGTCTTTACTAAATCTTCCAACTCCGTTAATGATTTTTTACCAAAATTTCTGAATTTAAGTAAATCATTCTTGTTAAATTGTACCAAATCGCCTAAAGTATCAACATCTGCAGCTTTCAGACAGTTTAAAGCTCTGACTGAAAGGTCTAAGTCAACAAGCTTGGTTTTCAACAATTGTCTTGTATGTAACGAACTTTCATCAAATTCCTCAGTAACAGTTTTTTCTTCAGTATCCAGTGTGATTCTTTCATCAGAGAATAGCATAAAGTGATGTATCAATATCGTAGCTGCCTCCTTTAGGGCATCCTTTGGACTAATTGAGCCATCGGTTAATAATTCCAAAACCAGTTTCTCATAGTCAGTCTTCTGCTCAACTCTATAATTTTCAATATGATATTTTACATTCTTAACGGGTGTATGGATTGAATCCATAAAAATGGTTCCCAAAGAAGAATTTAACGTTTTATTTTCTTCTGCAGGAACATATCCTCTTCCCTTTTCAATTGTTATCTCTATTGAAAATTTTACATCCGATTCGATGTGACAGATTTCCACATCAGGATTCAAGACCTGGAAGACAGATAAGAATTTATTAATATCACCTGCTTTAAATACATCTTTGTTGTCGATTACAATATGAACTTTCTCAATGTTTTCACTCTCGATTTGTCTTTTGAATCTAATTTTTTTTAGATTCAGAACAATTTCCGTTACATCCTCAACAACGCCTTTTATTATTGAGAATTCCTGTTCGATACCTTCAATTTTAATAGATGTTATTGCATATCCTTCTAAAGAGGATAAAAGGATTCTTCTTAAAGCATTACCTATGGTAATACCAAAGCCAGGTTCGAGTGGACGAAATTCAAAAATACCTCTGAACTCGTCTGCCTCAATCATTATGACTTTATCTGGTTTTTGAAATGCTAAAATTCCCATTTTCAGCTATGTTATATTGATGATAATTTTGGTTCTATTAATTACTTAGAATATAATTCAACTATAAGTTGTTCCCTGATATTTTCAGGTATTTCTTCTCTTTCAGGATAATTAAGAAATTTACCTGTCATTAAGTTGTCATCCCATTCCAACCATGAATAACTATTTGACCTGGATGCAAGCGAATCTGTAATAGCTTCAAGAGATTTTGATTTTTCCCGTACTCCGATAATATCTCCGGGCTTAATGGAAAAAGATGGGACACTAACTATTTCACCATTTACAATAATATGCCTGTGCGAAATCAATTGCCGGGCACCAGCTCTTGTTGGAGCTATTCCCATTCGAAAAACCACATTATCAAGCCGTGCCTCTATCAACTGCAATAGAATTTCACCTGTAATTCCTTTTTTACGGGAAGCTTTTTGGAAAACGTTCTTAAACTGACGTTCAAGAATACCATACGTATATTTTGCTTTTTGTTTTTCCTGCAACTGGATTCCATATTCCGATTGTTTCCTTCTTCGTTTGAAACTGCCTTGCTGTTTCGATGGTTGATTTTTTCTTTCAAAATATTTATCAGGTCCATAAATTGGGTCCCTGAACTTTCTGGCTATTTTCGTTTTCGGACCAATATATCTTGCCATTTTTATTTATTTTCTTTTAAAAACTTATATCAATTAATACAAAATCTAAAATCGTAAATCTAAAATCTAAAATTATTACACTCTTCTTCTTTTCGGGGGTCTGCAACCGTTATGTGGCAGCGGAGTAACATCAGTTATCTCGGTTACATTAATCCCGGATGAATGAATTGTCCTGATAGCAGATTCCCTGCCCGAGCCGGGACCTTTAACAAAAACTTTAACTTTTCGCAGTCCGAGATCATAGGCAACTTTTGAACAATCCGTTGCTGCCATTTGAGCAGCATAAGGTGTGTTTTTCTTGGATCCTCTGAATCCCATCTTTCCTGCCGATCCCCACGAAATCACATGACCGGAATTGTTTGTTAAAGTAATAATAATGTTGTTAAAGGATGCTCTTATATATGCCCTTCCTGTTGCTTCTACATTAACAACTCTTTTTTTTGAACCCCTAATTTTTTTAGCCATATATTATATTTATTTTATCAGTCGTTGCATTGTAATTTTTATCATTTAACCTTTAGTCGCTTTCTTTTTATTAGCGATAGTTTTTTTTCTGCCTTTACGTGTTCTTGCATTATTCTTAGTACTCTGACCTCGCAAAGGTAAACCGATACGATGCCTGATTCCCCTGTATGTACCAATATCCATCAATCGCTTGATGTTTATCTGTACCTCGGAACGTAATTCACCTTCCACTTTATAACTATTACTGATTACGTTTCTAACATTGGTTTGTTCCTCATCAGTCCATTCTTGCACTTTTTTATTACAATCAACTCCGGCTTCGGTAAGAATTTTTTGTGCTCTCGGTCTTCCGATTCCGAAAATATATGTCAGTGCTATTTCACCACTCTTGTTTTTTGGTATGTCGATACCTGCTATACGAGCCATATCTTTATGTGTTTAAAGTTTCATGTTTAAAATCTAAAATCCAAAATCTTAAATCTAAAATTGATCATCCTTGTCTTTGTTTGTATTTTGGATTTTTTTTGTTAATCACATACAAACGCCCTTTTCTGCGAACAATTTTACAGTCAGGTGTCCTTTTCTTAACTGATGCTCTAACTTTCATTTTTATTTTGTTTTATTTATATCTGAATGTTATCCGGCCTTTAGTTAAATCATACGGAGACATTTGCAACTTGACTTTGTCTCCGGGTAAAATTTTTATATAATGCATACGCATTTTCCCCGAAATATGAGCTGTAATAATATGCCCATTTTCAAGTTCTACACGGAACATCGCGTTTCCTAATGATTCGATTACTGTTCCGTCTTGTTCTATTGAGGCTTGTTTTGCCATATATTACCGGACTTTTTATTTACTATTGATGATTTATTACTTCTTCGATATATTTGAATGTTGAGAGAATTTCAGCTTTGCCTTTTCTTATAACAACGTCGTGTTCGTAATGAGCTGAAGGCATTTTGTCAGCCGTTCTTATTGTCCAGCCATCCTTTTCCTGAACTACTTTTTTTGTTCCCAGGTTAATCATCGGTTCTATTGCAAGCACCATTCTTTCTTTTAATTTTGCTCCTCTCCCTCTTCTGCCATAATTTGGCACTTCCGGTTTTTCATGTAAATCTCTTCCTAATCCATGCCCAACCAAATCTCTTACTACCGAGTAACCGAAATTTTCAACGTATTTCTGGATTGCGTAACCAATATCTCCAACCCTGTTTCCTGCTACTGCTTTTTCAATTCCAAGATAAAGAGACTCTTTGGTTCTTTTCATTAACAAAAGTATTTCTTCTTTTACTTCACCAACTGCAAATGTATAAGCTGAGTCACCATAAAACCAGTTTTTCACTGCTCCGCAGTCAATAGAAATAATATCACCATCTTTTAACTCTCTATCCGAAGGAAATCCATGAACTACATCCTCATTAATTGAAATACATAATGTATATGGAAATCCTCTATAACCTTTAAATCCGGGTCTGCCGCCATTGTCTCTGATAAACTCTTCGGCAATTTTATCCAGAGTTATCGTTTTTATCCCGGGTTTAATTAGCTTAGCTGCTTCAGCTAAGGTTTTCCCAACAAGCAAAGAACTTTCTCTTATTAATTCAATTTCTTCGTCAGTTTTTATAATAATCATCAGTGTTTCTAAATTCTATCGGTAATTAGCCGGTCATACTAAAGGAAGAACGTCCTTTTATTCTTCCTGATTTTGTTAATCCGTCGTAATGCCTCATTAACAGGTGGCTTTCAATCTGCTGAAGTGTATCTAATACTACACCTACAAGGATCAATAAAGATGTTCCACCGTAAAATTGTGCAAATTGCGTACTTACACCAAACTGGCTTACAAGCGCCGGCATAATTGCCACGAAACCCAGGAAAAACGAACCCGGTAATGTTATACGCGACATAATATTATCGATAAATTCTGCCGTTTTCCTTCCCGGTTTTACTCCCGGTATAAACCCACCGTTTTTCTTCATATCATCAGCCATCTGATTAGGGTTGATTGTAATAGCCGTATAGAAATAAGTAAACAGGATAATCATTACAAAGAAGGTGAAATTATACCAAAAAC
Source organism: Bacteroidales bacterium (assembly GCA_021107975.1). Lineage (GTDB taxonomy): Bacteria > Bacteroidota > Bacteroidia > Bacteroidales > JAADJA01 > JAADJA01. The sequence goes on from JAIORT010000823.1 coordinate 10,770, forward strand.
CGTTAATATTGGAAAAAGCAGCGGCGAAACCTGATAATGTTTCCGAAGAGGCAAATCCTGCTAAAGTAATAGGCAGAAACATAATTGCCTGCGCAAAAATGATTGGCATAACACCTGCGGCATTTACTTTTAACGGTATATATTGACGAACACCACCATATTGTTTGTTCCCGACAATTCGTTTAGCATACTGAACCGGTATTCTTCTGGTTCCTTGTACAAGGAGTATTGAAAGAAGAATAACAAAAATAAGTATTGCAATCTCAATTACAAAGTAAACCAAACCACCGCCTTTTTCTTCCATTCTTGCAACAAATTCACCGAATAACGCAAAAGGCAACCTGGCAATAATACCTATCATAATTATAAGCGAAATACCATTTCCGATTCCTTTGTCGGTAATTCTTTCACCCAACCACATAATAAACATCGAACCGGCAGTAAGTGTGATGATAGATGATAATCCAAAGAAAGAGAAGATGGAATGTGTTGCAGTTGCCGGATCGAAAGGATAAATGCCTTCGGCTGGCAGTTGCGTTACAAGATTAGCAATGTATGCAGGTGACTGGAAAATAAGGATGATTACAGTAAGATATCGGGTTATCTGATTAATCTTTCTCCTGCCACTTTCTCCCTCTTTTTGTAATTTCTGAAAATACGGTATTGCCATACCCAACAATTGCACTACGATTGATGCCGAAATGTAAGGCATTATTCCCAATGCAAATATACTTGCATTAGAGAAAGCGCCACCCGAAAACATATTCAGTAAACCGAGTAATCCTGTACTTGCCTGGTTTTGTAAATTCGTTAATTGATGAGGATCAACACCTGGTAAAACCACATAAGCGCCTAATCTATAAATAAGGATTATTCCTATTGTATAAAGAATTCTGTTCCTTAAATCCTCAATCTTGGAAATATTTCTTATTGTCTCAATTAATTTTTTCATTAAAAATTATATTTTAGTTGCAACACCACCTTGAGATTCAATTGCTTTTATTGCAGTTTGAGTGAATGCATGTGCCTTAACTTCGAGCCTGGTTTTTAATTCACCCCTTCCCAAAATTTTAATTAAATCCTTTTTTGAAGCAAGTCCGTTCTCCACCAATATATTTATATCAATATTTGTAATTTTCTTCTCATCGGCAAGCATTTGCAATATATCAATATTAATACCTCTGTATTCTTTCCTGTTTATATTTTTAAATCCAAACTTTGGAACTCTTCTGTGCAATGGCATCTGACCACCTTCAAATCCTGCCCTTCTTTTATAACCGGATCTTGATTTAGCGCCTTTATGACCTTTTGTGGAAGTGCCGCCTTTACCCGATCCCTGACCTCTTCCTTTTCTTTTCTTGTTTTTATCTGAACCTTTAACCGGTTTAAGATTACTTAAATCCATCTTTTATTTATTTTGAAATATTTTTTATAGCAAGTTATTTAACTTCTTCAATTGTAATCAAATGTTTTACTTTATCAATCATTCCTAAAATCTGAGGAGTTGCTTCAACTTCCTTTACCTTATGCATTTTTTTCAGACCAAGCGCTTCAAGTGTCCTTTTCTGACGTAGCGGTCGTCCTATCCCACTATTAATCTGTTTGATTCTTAACTTTTTCATATCTCTGATTAACTATTTTATAATTATACCAATTAACCATTAAATACCGTACTCAGATCAACTCCCCTAAGCTGGGCAATGGTATAAGGGTCTCTCATTTGAATTAGCGCATTAATTGTGGCTTTTACAACACTGTGTGGATTTGATGAGCCTTTTGACTTAGCGAGCACATCTCTCACTCCCACACTTTCTAAAACGGCACGCATTGCACCACCTGCAATAACACCGGTACCCGGAGCAGCCGGTTTCAGGAATACCTTAGCGCCACTAAATTTTCCTTCCTGCTCGTGCGGTAAAGTTCCATGCAGGACCGGAACTTTAATAAGATTTTTCTTTGCATCATCAATGCCTTTGGCAATGGCTGCCGTAACTTCTTTTGCTTTGCCTAAGCCATATCCAACAACTCCCTGCTCATTACCAACAACAACAATGGCTGAAAAACTGAATGTTCTTCCACCTTTGGTTACTTTGGTAACCCTTTGGATACTTACCAATCTGTCCTTGAATTCTATTTCGCTCGATTTAACTCTTTTAACATTAATATTTGGCATAATTACTAAAATTTAAGTCCTCCTTCTCTGGCGGCTTCGGCTAATGCCTTAACTCTGCCATGATATAAATAACCGTTTCTGTCGAATATAACAGTATCAATTCCTGCTTCTTTAGCTTTTTCAGCCATTTTTAAACCAACCTTTTTAGCTTGCTCAATCTTGGTTGCTTTATCAGAAGCAATTTCATCAATGGTTGAAGAAACAGATGTTAAAGTATGCCCTGCTATATCATCTATTAACTGGACATAGATTTGTTTATTACTTCTGAAAACCGTCATACGTGGTCTTTCAGGAGTACCATTCACAATTTTCCTGATTCTTTTTTTAATTCTGTTCCTTCTGTACTGCTTTCTGTTTTTTATTGCCATCCTTACTAAATTTATTAATTTAAAACTATTTCTCAGCAGCAGCCTTACCGGCTTTTTTCCTGATAACTTCACCCTTGAATAAAATACCTTTTCCTTTATATGGTTCGGGTTTTCTTAATGACCTGATTTTTGCCGCTACTTGTCCTAACAATTGTTTATCAATAGAAGTCATTGTAATTGAAGGTTTTTTACCTCTTTCTGTTTTGGTCTCCACTTTAATTTCGGGAGGTAACTCTATAGCAACATTGTGTGAGTAACCAAGTGACATTTCGAGTACCTGTCCTTTGGCTTCAACTTTGTAACCCACACCAACCAATTCCTGAACTATAGTAAAACCTTCGGTAACACCTTTTATCATATTTGCAACAAGCGCCCTGTATAATCCATGCTTTTCTTTGTGGTCTTTCTGATCCGAAGCTCTATTTAACACAATTATTCCATTGTCAACCTTAAGTGATATACTCGGGTCAACCTTTTGCTGAAGTTCACCAAGCTTTCCTTTAATGGTTACCAGGTTATCATCAGATATATTAATCTGAACACCTTCGGGAATACTAATGGGTAATTTTCCTATTCGTGACATATTGCTTAATCTCCAATATTAACTAATATAACATAACACTTCACCGCCGATATTCAATTTCCTGGCTTCTTTATCCGTCATAACTCCTTGCGATGTTGACAAAACAGCAATTCCAAGACCGTTTAAAACTCTTGGTAAATCATCTGCCCCAACATATCTTCTTAATCCGGGTTTGCTAACTCTTTCAAGTTTGTTTATCGCAGGCAATTTGGTTACAGGATGATATTTCAATGCGATTTTAATTTTTCCCGGTTTGGGTTCATCTTCAAATTTGTAATTAAGGATATAACCCTTTTTATAAAGAATATTAGTAATTTCTTTTTTTATGTTCGATACAGGAATTTCTACTACCCTGTAATTTGCCATAACAGCATTTCGAATCCTTGTAAGATAATCTGCAATTGGATCTGTTATCATTATTTATCTTTTAAAAATTATTACCAACTAGCTTTTTTCACACCAGGAATTAATCCTTTTAATGCCATTTCTCTAAAATTTATTCGGGATATACCGAACTGACGCATATAACCTTTGGGTCTTCCCGTAAGTTTACACCTGTTGTGAATACGAACAGACGATGAGTTTTTCGGAAGTTTTTGTAAACCGATATAATCGCCTGCAGCTTTCAATTCTGCTCTTTTGGCAGAATATTTTTCTACCATTCTGCGCCTTTTCACTTCCCTGGCTTTCATTGATTCTTTTGCCATATGTATTTATTTATTTTGATTTTTAAATGGTAATCCGAATTCTTTCAGCAGTGCCATACATTCTTTATCGGTTTTAGCCGAAGTAACGAATGTGATGTCCATTCCATTTATATTATTAACCTTGTCAATGTTAATTTCAGGAAAAATTATTTGTTCGGGAACACCGAAGGTATAATTTCCCCTTCCGTCAAAACCCTTGTCATTAATTCCCCTGAAATCCCTGACACGTGGAATAGCAGTGGCAATTAACCTCTCGAGGAACTCATACATCCTATCGCCGTGTAATGTAACTCTTACTCCGATTGGCATTCCCTTTCTGAGTTTAAAATTTGAAATATCTTTTTTCGACTTGGTTGGCACAGCACGCTGACCTGTAATGAGTGTCATTTCTTCAATGCCTGTATCAATAAGTTTTTTATCTGTAATAGCCGCGCCAAGCCCCTGGTTAACACTGATTTTTTTCAGCTTCGGAACTTGCATTACACTTTTATAGCTAAACTGCTTTTTTAAAGCAGGGACTATTTCATCTTTATACTTGCTTTTTAACCTTGGTGTGTATTCCATTATTTGATTACCTCCCCGGTTTTTTTTGAATATCTAATTGATTTGTTTTTCTTTTCACCCAATCTCCTACCAATCCTTGTGGCATTACCGGCTCCGTCAATAATTTTTAAATTTGAAATATGAATAGGAGCTTCTTTTTTAATTATCCCGCCTTTAGGATTTTCTGCATTGGGCTTTGTATGCTTTGAGACTAAATTTACGCCTTCAACGATAGCTTTACTTTTATCAACATCAACAAATAGTATTTTACCATGTAGCCCTTTCGAGTTGCCGGCAATTACCATTACGTTGTCGCCCTTTTTAATATGTAATTTTTTAAACATAATTCCTTAATTTGTTTTACAGCACCTCTGGTGCCAATGAAACAATTTTCATGTATTGTTTTTCTCTCAATTCCCTGGCAACAGGACCGAAAATACGGGTTCCGATCATCTCGCCCACATTGTTCAGAAGAACAACGGCATTATCATCGAAACGAATATAAGAACCATCAGATCTCCTGTTTTCTTTTTTTGTTCTTACCACCACTGCCTTAGCAACAGTTCCTTTTTTAATATTTCCCGACGGTAACGCATTCTTAACGGTAACAACAATTTTATCTCCTATTGAAGCATACCTTCTTTTTGTTCCGCCAAGAACTCTGATGCAAAGCACTTCTTTTGCCCCGCTATTATCAGCTACTGCCAATCTTGACTCCTGTTGTATCATGATTATTTAGCCCTTTCAATAATTTCAACTAATCTCCAACATTTATTTTTACTTAACGGTCTTGTCTCCATAATCCTAACCGTATCCCCAATATTGCAATCGTTTTTTTCGTCATGAGCAATAAACTTAGAAGTTTTTTTAACAAACTTACCATAAAAAGGATGCTTTACTTTTCTCTCAACCATAATTACGATTGACTTATCCATCTTATCGCTTACAACAAGCCCCGTTCTTTCTTTTCTTAATTTCCTGTTTTCCATTTTTAGCTTTTATTTATTTCTTCAAGCTCTCTCTTTTTTAATTCTGTTTTTATCCTTGCAATTGTTCTTCTGAATACCTTTATTTTATTCGGATTTTCCAAAGGTGAAACTGCATGGTTTAACTTCAGCTTAACCAATTGTTTGGTTTCATTCTCAAGATGTTCAACAAGTTCAGCGGTTGAAAACTCTCTGATTACTTCTTGTTCCATTTTTTATTAGTTTAATTCTTCAATGTAATCTCTTCTGACAATAAATTTAGTAGTTATCGGAAGCTTTTGAGCAGCAAGTCGTAAAGCTTCCTTTGCAATAGCCAAAGGAACGCCATCGGCTTCAAACATAATTCTTCCTGGAGTTACCCTTGCAACAAACATTTCGGGAGCTCCTTTTCCTTTACCCATACGAACTTCAGCCGGTTTCTTTGTAATAGGTTTATCAGGAAAAATTCTGATCCATATCTGACCTTCACGTTTCATGTGACGTGTAACTGCCTGACGGGCAGCCTCAATTTGTCTTCCGGTTATCCAGGATTCCTCAAGTGCCTTAATTCCAAAAGAACCAAATGCCAATTGATTACCCCTCATGGAATTACCCTTCATCTTTCCCTTTTGCTGTTTCCTGTATTTTGTTTTCTTTGGCTGTAACATTATCTTTTACTATTATAAAAATTCCAACTAAAATGTTATCTTCTTCTTTTTGGTCTTGAACCTGTTTGTTTTTTCTTATCAGGAGAAAATGCAGCAGTTAAATCTCTCTTGCCATAAACTTCTCCTTTGCAAATCCAAACTTTAACACCAATTCTTCCATAAGTTGTATGCGCCTCAACTAAAGCATAATCAATATCGGCTCTAAGTGTATGAAGCGGAACTCTACCTTCTTTATAAATTTCACCGCGAGCCATTTCAGCGCCTCCCAGCCTTCCTGATATAAGCACCTTAATTCCTTCAGCGCCTATTCTCATTGTGGAAGCAATAGCTGTTTTTATTGCCCTACGATAAGAAATCCTTCCTTCAATTTGCCTGGCAATTGCATTGGCAACTATAACGGCATCTAACTCAGGTCTCTTGATTTCGGAAATATTGATTTGGATTTCCTTATTAGTCAGCTTCTTCAACTCTTCCTTCAGCTTATCAACTTCTTGTCCGCCTTTTCCAATAATAATCCCGGGACGGGCAGTATAAATGGTTACGGTAACAAGCTTAAGTGTTCGTTCTATCAGGATTCTTGAAATACCGGCTTTTGATAACCTTGCATTCAAATAATTTCTGATTTTATTATCTTCCAATAACTTCTGCTCATAATTTCTTCCGCCAAACCAATTGGAATCCCATCCTTTGATGATTCCTAATCTAAAACCTATCGGATTTGTTTTTTGTCCCATTAATCAGTATTTAACTTTTACTTTAAATATTTTCTTTATTATCAACAATTAGCGTTATATGATTTGAGCGCTTGCGAATTCGGTATGCACGTCCTTGCGGGGCAGTTTGAATTCTTTTCAGCATTCTGGCGCTGTCAACAGCAATTTCTTTTACATATAAATTAGCATCCTCAATTCTTACACCTTCATTTTTAGCCTGCCAGTTAGCAATAGCAGATAATAGTAATTTATATAACCTCGCTGAAGCTTCCAAAGAGGAATGTTTAAGAATGTGTAAAGCATTTTCAACAGGCACTCCCCTGACCAAACCGGCAGCTAACCTCATCTTTCTCGGAGATGTAGGACAGTTGTTCAGCTTTGCAAAAGCAAGCTCTTTTCTTGCTTCTTTAAATTCTTCAGCTTTTATTCTTTTTCTGGCTCCCATTTTTCTAAATTATTTCTTTATTAATTATCTTCTTTTGCCTTTGTCCTTACTTCCGGCATGCCCCCTAAAAATACGTGTGGGTGCAAATTCACCTAATTTATGTCCAACCATATTTTCGGTTATATAAACCGGAATAAACTTATTTCCATTATGAACTGCTATAGTTTGTCCTACAAAATCGGGTGAAATCATTGAAGCCCTTGACCAGGTTTTGATCACGGCTTTCTTCTTCGACTCTATGTTTTTAAAAACCCTTTTTTCGAGCTTGTAATAGATATATGGTCCTTTTTTAAGTGATCGACTCATTATTATTTATAATTTAAAATTTATTTTTTTCTTTTTTCAATTATATATTTGTTAGATGCTTTTTTCTTCGATC
>JAIORT010000066.1 GCA_021107975.1 Bacteroidales bacterium
ATAACAAATTTACATAATGTTTATCAAAAACGAACATAGTATAAAAATTTCAATTTTTATTCTCGGATTTACCTGCCTGATAACACAAATTATTTTATTAAGAGAATTTCTTTCGGTTTTCAATGGTAACGAACTCGTAATAGGTATCATCCTTGCCAACTGGATGCTTCTGACAGGAATAGGAGCATACCTTGGTAAGTTTGCCGATAAAATAAAGAACAAAATAAAATTAATAATACCTGCTCAACTGCTCATTGGAATCCTGCCACTAATAACTGTATTCCTTTTAAATTACCTGAGAAATATTGTGTTCCCGCCGGGTAAAATGATTAGCCTGATTGAGATTTTTTTTGGTTCGCTGATTTTAATTGCGCCTTTTTGCATTATTTCCGGGCTGCTTTTCACCATATTCAGCTCATATCTGTTTTCGATTTTTAAATCTAATGTAATAAATAAAGTTTATGGTATAGAAGCATTAGGAAGTATTGCGGGGGGATTGCTGTTTAATTTTGTATTTCTTTTCCTGTTAAAAACCTTTGTTAGTCTTGAAATCATATTAATAATCAATTTTGCTGTAGTTATTATATTATTGCTTTCGAACAAAAAAATAATTATAGCATCTGTTCTGACATTGATTACCATAATTATTTCCGTAGTATTGTTTATTAATGATATTGATAGTATTTCTGCCGGTTATTTATATAAGAACCAGGAAATTGTTTATCAAAAGGATACACCTTATGGTTACCTTACAGTTACAAAAACTGCTGACCAATTGAATTTTTTCGAAAACGGAGTTTCATTATTTTCAACCGAAAATACAGTATCAAATGAAGAAAATGTGCATTACGCAATGGTTCAGCATCCAAATCCTGAAAATGTATTACTCATTTCGGGCGGTATTTCAGGAACAATAAATGAGATTTTAAAATACAATATTAAATCACTCGATTATGTTGAAATTAATCCCTGGCTGATTGAAATCGGGAAAAAACTGACTGACAATATCATTAAAGATAAAAAAGTAAACATTATAAACCAAGATGCGAGGCTGTTCATCAGAAAATCCAATATAAAATATGATGTTGTTTTGATAAATCTGCCTAATCCTGCAAATGCCCAGATAAACAGGTATTATACAACTGAGTTCTTTAAAGAGTTAAAAAAAGTTTTAAACAAAGATGCGGTTATTTCTATTAGTCTGATGTCCACATCTCACTACATGAGCGAAGAAGCCGCACAAATTCATTCGGTACTTTTTTCTACATTAAAAAAGGGTTTTAAAAATGTAATAATAATTCCTGGTGGAAGAAATTATTTTATTGCTTCTGACAATAGACTATCATACAAAATTACGCAGCTAATCGAATTAAAGAACATAGAAAATGAATATGTAAACCTGTATTACTTAAACGACGCCCTGGTATCTGACCGCAGTAAGTTAATTGAAGATGCATTAATAATAGATGTTGATATTAACAAAGATTTTAAGCCGCTTGCATATTTTTTACAATTGAAATATTGGCTCAGCTATTTTAAACAAAATTTGTTGATAATCGGATTAATTTTACTTGTGCCTCTTTTTTATTTAATTCTCAGGCTCAACATAGTAAATCTCGGACTTTTCACAACAGGCTTTTCGGCATCGTCTATCGAGGTGCTTTTACTTTTTGCCTTCCAGGTAATTTATGGCTATGTTTATTTAATGATAGGGGTAATTATCACAGTGTTTATGATAGGTTTGGCGCTTGGTTCAATTTATCTTTATAAAAAAGTCAGGATCAACTTAAAAAGCTATTATCAAATGCAATATCTGATTGGTTTATACTCATTTGTTCTTCCTGTTATCCTGCTGATATTAAATTCCTTTTTAAAGAATAACTTCAGTGTTCATTTAATCTTCTTGATTTTGATATTTTCCATCGGCATTTTAACGGGAATACAATTTGCGCTGGCATCCAAACTAAGGACAATAAACATTTCTGTAATCGCTGCAACAGCCTATGGTTCCGACCTGTTAGGCTCGGCAGTTGGTGCGCTGTTAGTTTCAGCATTATTAGTTCCATACTTTGGAATAATAAAAGTGAGTTTGATTATTGGTTTACTTAACATTATTACAGGTGTATTAATAATGCTTAAAACCAAAAAGGTAATTTCCGGGTGAAATCAATATATGATTAAAATTCCGTATCTTTGCATAATAACTAACAGGCTTGTCCTTATCTGAAGTTAATAAGATTTTACGGAATATTTAATTTTATCAAATAATAATAAACTTACAACACCCATCTCACGTTTTCACTATGGCTCACGACAAAATATCAAAAAGAGAATTTTTAAAAAAAAGCGCTCTAAGTATCGGCGCTTTATCTTATGGTTTCTGCAACTTAAATTTTTTGTCAAAAGCAATAGCAATGGAACATGTCTCCGGATTGCCCTTATTTGCGGGTAATTTAGACAAATGGAGCATTGAAGCAAAATATTATGTAAATACACCCAAAGGATTAAAATGCCAGTTATGCCCCAATAAATGTAAAATTAAACCGGACGAGGAAGGCGATTGTCGGACAAGGATAAATGTTGACGGAAAACTTTACAGCATCGCTTATGGAAATCCGTGTGCCGTTCATGTTGACCCGATTGAAAAAAAACCGCTTTATCATTTCTGCCCAACCAGCACGGCATTCTCAATTGCAACAGCAGGATGCAACCTGGCATGTCTTAATTGTCAGAATTGGGAAATTTCGCAAACAAGCCCCCAAAAGACAAAGAACTATGATTTAATGCCTGAAAAAGTGGTGGAACAATGCCTTGAATACGGCTGTAAATCAATTGCCTATACCTATTCAGAACCGATTGCTTTTTACGAATATACATTGGATACTGCAAAAATTGCAAGAGAAAAAGGGGTAAAAAATATTATTGTCTCTGCGGGATATATTCATGAGAAACCATTAAGAGAATGGTGCAAATATATTGATGCAGCAAATATCGACCTGAAATCTTTCAGCAATGAAACTTATGAAATGCTTAATGCCGGAACATTAGAGCCTGTGTTAAACACCTTAAAAATCCTGAAAGAAGAAGGAGTCTGGCTCGAAATAACCAATTTAATTGTACCAAGCTGGACTGATGATTTGGATGTGATAAAAGAAATGTGCGAATGGCTGGCTGAGAATGGGTTTAAAGATTCACCGCTTCATTTCAGCAGGTTTCATCCTCAATATCAACTAACAAATTTACCGGCAACTCCTATCTCAACATTAGAAAAGGCGAGGGATATTGCTATTAAAGCAGGTATTAATTATGTTTACATCGGAAATGTTCCCGGAACTATCGCCGAAAACACTTATTGTCCCGGTTGTAAAAAAATTGTTATTAAAAGAAAAGGATACAGACTACTCGAAAATAATATTGAAAACGGTAAGTGTAAATTTTGTAAAACAAGCATTAATGGAATATGGGATTAAGAGATTGTTTAAATTTTAATTAAAAATAAATTATTTTTATATTTATTAAAACTATTTATTAAGTTTTACGTATGAATATCCAAATTTAAAAGTTAAAATAAGATGAAAGTACAAAGAACATTAAAACATGTTGTTGTTGCATGTATAATAATTACAAGCACAACAGTTTTCTCTCAATCCAACACTCCTGTTGATACGGTTTGTGCAGGTTCCAGCGAATTTTATAAAATATTAAAGACCGAAGGCTCAACTTACCATTGGGTTATCAGTAGTGGTGGAACGGCTATTTATGGTGTAGATATAAAAAGCGACAGCATCATTATAGATTGGGAAAACAACAGTGTATTAACAGAAGAATACGTTAAGGTAGTCGAAACAAACAAGTATGGTCGTTCAGGTGATACTATGTATCTTCAGGTGATAAAATATCCGGTACCAACTGCTGTTATTAGCGGATCAGACACTCTTTTTGATGGAAATACTGGTTCAAATAAAATACAGATTACTTTAACCGGTACAGCACCATGGGATATTGTATATAATGATGGAAAAACGGATATAGATATTAATGATATTGAATCAAGTCCGTTTACAATAGAAACAAGGTCTCTTTCAAACCCACCCGAATTACATAAATTTACACTGGTATCAATTATAAATGAATCAGGTTGTGTAGGAGAAGTTTCTGGCGTTGCGGAAATAATTGTATCACCGCCAATAAAAACAAGTAAAATCTTTCATAAATAAATTTACTTAATGAAATTGTGATAAAAGGTACGTTTTTTTGTTTAACGTACCTTTTTTTTATCTAAACTTGTGCGGTAAATAGCTTTTTATCCTCTAAAATAATGCAACTTTTTTTACCTGATATTCAATTAGTTAACATTTTTGTTGAAAAAAAGTTCAAAAAAGAGGGTAACCTTTTGTCGAATTTTAGAATTAACTACTGATTAGTGCGGGAATATTCACCAGAAGAAATATTAAATGGCGTTCAAAATATGAATGCAGATGTTCTGAATTATATTTATGAAAACTATTTTTATCAGATTAGAGCTTTGATAGATCAGAATTTCGGAACAAGGGATGATGCAAAGGATATTTTCCAGGATGCTATTTTAACTATTTATCAAAAATTACAGAAAGAAAAAACCACACTAAATTGTTCTTTTAACACTTATTTTTATTCGGTTTGTCGGCTGTTATGGCTCAAACAACTTGAACAACGAAAATTAAAAAAATTATACTTGGAAGAATCCGGAGAGTTTGTAGAGTTGGATGAAAAAATAACAACAGTTATCGAGGCAAATGATAGATATAAAATTTATCAGGATCATTTTAAAAAGTTAAGTTTTAACTGTCAGAAAATTCTTGAATTATTTTTAGCCGGTATTTCTGTGAAAGAAATAGCAAGAATATTAAGATATAGGAGCGGAGATTATATAAAAAAGCGTAAACATTACTGTAAAGAAAATTTAGTAGCAAGTATTAAAAAAGATCCAAGATATAAGGAAATAACTAAAATGAAATAAATCTTAAAAAAACAGTACCATGACCGAACAATTTAACATTATCGAAGAATACCTTGATGGCTGCCTGAAAGAAAAAGAAGTTCAGCAATTTGTCAAGGAAAAAGAAAACAACCAAGAGCTTGCAAATGAATTCAATTTGCGTTACGAAATTAATCAGGCAATCATGGATAAGGGATTGATGGAACTGCGAAAAAAACTGGAAAAACAAAGAAAAGATTATTCTCTTAATTATCCATTCCTGAATATTCGCAGAGATTTAATTAAAACCTGGCATGTTGCAGCAGCTTCATTTGCTTTAATTTTAGTTACCGGTGGCTTATGGTATATGCTCTCAAGCAAAACATACCCAACTGAAGAACTTGCTATCAAATATTATAAACCTGCTCATCCAATAAAGCAATTCAGATCAGTTGGAATGTCTTCAAATGAAGCATTGCAAAATGCTTTTAATTGTTATAAGCAAAAGGATTATGAAACAGCTTTATTGTACTTTTCTACTTTAAAGAGTCAAATTACTGCCAAATTATACTCAGGTATATGTTATATTGAGTTAGGGCAATATGATAATGCTATCGGGTCTTTTGAATTCGTCATTAATGACAATAATAATCTCTTTGTTGAGCAAGCTGACTGGTATCTGGGTTTAATTTACCTGATGAACAAACAGAAAGACAAAGCAATTGAACAATTTAATAAGATTTCAGAAAGTGAAAGTTACTATGCAAGCCAATCCGAAGATATTTTAGAATACCTGCAATAAAAAATATCAGTTATTTCGATTTCTTCTGGCACTAATAACTTTTACAAGGTAAATACTTCCTAAACAAGCGAGGAATATAATTATAAAAAGATAATAATGCTTAATAAAAAAATTGGTGGCAATAGGTGAATTGTTACCAATTTGTACATAAGCAGCCCAGAAATAAGGATGAGCATTTAACTGGTTCGCTGACTCGAGATAGGACAATTTAGCAATTCTCAGTGCTTCATCTTTCGTTAAACCTCTTTTAAGGCTTTTATAAAATCCTGTCATAATTTCAGCGCTCGAAACGTCTTCAATTTCCCATAAAGTCATAACTATACCGGGTACGCCTGCATAAAAAAATCCACGAGCCAGACTCATAATACCTTCACCCTTGCTTAATTTACCCGCTCCGGTTTTACAAGCACTTAATACAGCCAATTGTGCATTCAAATCCAGATTATAAATCTCGTACGTGTTTAAAAAACCATCTTCTATTGAATCATTATCAAATGCAAAAACCAATTTTGAGGCTAATGGCTCATCATTATTTATAAATGCATGCATTGCCAAATGAAGAATATTATATTTTTGGGCATTTAGTTTAAAATATTTCTCAGAAGCTTCTTTGCCGGTAAAGCTTTTACCCCCCATTATATCACGAACCTGCTCTACTTCCTCAATATTATAATCCAATGGGGTTATAAGCTGTTCGTACTCCATTCTACTTATATAACCAATATTATATGTGTCATTTATATTATCATAAAGAGGAGCCATAGCTAATAATTTCCCGGTATTTTTTCTTTTTTTTAATTCTTTAAATAAAAGTGTAGCTGAATAACTATAAGAAACCGAATGGTTCTTGATTATATAGGAAAGATTTTTATAATTAACTTTATTAGTATCAGGCATTCTGTTAATTAAACTTTCAAAAGAAATGTAGCCAAGAATATCATCAGGAATAATCAATAATTTTTTTCCGGATATGCAATCACTAATTGGTTCAAGTAAAAATTGAAATAATTCATAGGCAAGATTTGTAAAATTAATAAATCCCTCTTTACTATTTTCTATTTCGGGTAAATTATGTGTTATTTCGATATAACTAAGCACATTTTCTTTAAAATTATTCTTCTGATTCACAAGTTTACAAATTAATGTGTCGGATGAGATACAAAAAATTACTAAAACAGAATCAACAAGTGCATACTCGATAAACACATATTCATCACTTAAACTCGCCTGGATTTTATTAATATCCATTACACTATTATCATACTTTAATTGATAATATTCAGGATAATTATTTTCGATATTCGATATCAGGCTATCATATTTTTTTGTTATTTCAAAATAATCATTTTTCCATTTAATAAGTTTATCTTCATCAGGTTCTTTCTTTAGTTCTTCCTCAAAAATTAAATTCCTGTAATTTGCAATATCACTTTTCAGTAATCGTTCAAAATTCATAATATCAACAGGAACATTACTAAAATCCATTGCCTCTAATTCTTTTATTGACGACAGGAGAACAGCCGCTTTGTTTTTCTCAGAGTATTCAAATGCTGATCTCAAATACTGAGGATATCCGGTTCTCTTATATAATTCAATTGATGCTAATATTAATATCTTGTTAAGATTGTTTATTTTTTGGGTTGCCAGTAATTTAATACTCTCACCGGTATAAGAAACTCTTATAATCTCAAATAACTGAATGGCAAGTTCGCCTGATTCAAGACAGGCAATCAGATCATTTATATTATTAGTTTTTTTGAAATATAAAAAATAAAATGTTTTTGCCTTTTTGTCAAGGCATTCAATTGTATTTACATCCTGGGTGAGTTGCGACAAAACCGGATTATTATAAATAATGCTATCGTTGAAGTTATTAACAATGGATAATAATGACAATTGATAATGATACAAAGCATTTTTATAATCCTGAAGTGTTAAAAGAAGATCGCCAATTTTGGATAATACATTTGACACATCCCTGTTTTTCTCTCCAAAATTATTTTTATATATAAAATATGCTTTACTGAATAATTCTTTTGCTTTATCAAAATCATTTATCTCATTATAAAATTCACCAAAATATAAATAACAATCTGCAAGTTGAGTGTGATTATTCCCTAAGAGTTCAATGGCTTTCTCAATAGAAAGCCTATAATAAAACCCGGCTTTATCATAATCTTTTATAGCCTGATAACAAGAGGCTAAATTTCTTAATCCGATAATTTCAGATTCTGTATTCGATGTTTTATCAATACCCTGAGTATAAAATTCAATAGCTTTATTATAATCACCTAAATCTTTATAAATCAATCCGAAGTTACTATACAATTTTCCAAATACAGCATTTGAAGGCTTCAGATATTTCGAATAAAGTTCTAAGGCTTTTTCGTGATAAGTTAAAGCTTTTTGAAAATCATTTTTCAGAATAAATATACCTCCTTCATTAAAATAAACTAATGCCAGTTTATAATAATCCGGTCCAAACTTTTCAATATAAATTTTTTCTGCCTTAATATAAAACTCAAGAGCACCTTCGGTATTCCCGATTATTGCCAGAAGTCTTCCTAAATTCACATAACCCCTTGCCAATTTTGGATCTGTTACAGACAGGAACTGTTCTTTTATTCTCAACGAATTTCTTATATATTTTTCAGCCTCAAAATAATAACCTTTGGCTGAATAAATAATTCCGATGTTGGCATATAAAGCAGCAACAGATGAAGTAGAATCGCCATTTCTATCAACTTCAATATTTAAAGCGTCATTATACGATTTTAATGCTGAATTATTTTTCCCCAGCATGAAATAATTATTTCCTAATGTTTTAAAGATAAGCACTTTTATGCTGTCATATTCGGTTTTACCATGATCAATATATTGTAATCCCTTTTTTAAATGTGAGATGGATTCATTATAATTTCCCAATTCATATTCAATTTTTGACAATAAATAATAAATATCCGAAAAAATTAATTCATCTTGTGAAAGATGTAACTCAGCAATCTGCATTGCCCGGTTGGCATTATCTAAAGCTAATTGGAATTCTCCTTTAATATTAAAGCACTCTGTTAATTTCAGATTACACGTAATTACACCCTTCCAGTCTTCAAACTTTAGAAACAAAGATGCTGCGTGTGTGTAATTTACAATTGCACTATCATACTCTTCTGTGTTTGAAAAGTATTTTTGTGCAGTCATGTAATATTTTTCAGCATCCGATAAGTCTTCTTTAACTAAGATATTATTACCTTGAGTGAAATTGATGCTTAAAATCAAAAAGGTAATAAAAGCGCAAAAATTTATAAAAAAAATCGATTTAATATGTTCGCATATGATAAACCTCATTCGGATTTAATAAATAAAAATACAAAAATACTTTTAATATGAAACAAATCCATTAATAAAGTTACAATAAAGGAAAGGACAAAAAAAAAGAGAGCTTATAATGGCTCTCTTTTTTTTATTTTTTATCGGATAAATTATTCAATTTTTATTAATTTATTTTTTACTGTATTTCTTTCACTTCCTGTAAAAATTAACTGATAAAAATAAATTCCGGGATTTAAGGCGCTCCCATCAACCTCTGTTTTATAGTTTCCTTCAGGCTGTATTTCATTTATTAGCGATTTAATCAACTTCCCGCTAATATCAGTGATATATAATTGAACATTACCTGTTTCAGGAAGAGAATAATCAATATATGTATATTCTCTAAACGGGTTTGGATAATTTTTAACTTCCCAGCTAAATATTTGCTTATATTTTAACGAAGGATAAGTTATTCCAATATTATAATAAGTATTGCCTTTAACGTCAGTTATTTTACTTTCTGAACCAAGAAAAAATATTTCTTTATTTAAGTCAGCATTTTTGTCTTTTAAGTCAAAATCAATTGAAAAAAGATTACTTGTACTGTTAATTGAGATTCCCTCAAGATTAATATCAGCCCATATTATTTTAATTTTATTATCAGTTATTATATACCGGTAATTACTAAGTTCCGATTCTATACTCTTTACATCTACAATTTGATTATCATAATATAATTCAATACAAAAACTTCCAATATTAGTATTATTATCAATAGAAATTGGTAATTTATTGATATGACCGGGAAGCACCTCTAAATAATTATTTGTTTTATAAAAATTCAAATAGTTGCTTCCACCTTTTTCAGGATCAAATCCTCCCTGTACATCTCCTGTTACGCTTCCTCCTACTCCATCATCTTCTTTGCTACCTGCTATAACTAACTTTTCCTCAAATATCCATTCTCCAACAGGAAAAGGTGCCCCATACAAGTACCAATTTTCAATAATCATAAAATAGTCATCATCGTTTACAATTCCATTTCCATCTACATCAGCCGCAAGCTCTTGAATAGGTTCAAGAGAGGTATATCCATTCAAGGATTGTAACAACAACATGACATCTTCCAAACTAATTGCATCAAACGCCGGCTGATCATAACTTGCTTTGAGCAAATATTCTCCTTCTTCTATACCGGCAAACAGATACTCCCCGTTTTCACCGGAAGTTACTGTTTCTAACAAATTACCATTCAAATCCAGAAGACTCACATCAACACCTGCAAGTGGAGTGGCTTCTTCGTTGTGGTAAGTTACGATGCCCGAAATCTCTTCTTGGGAAAACAATTCAGAGGGGGCAATACATACTAACGTTGCCATGAAAATGGCAAAAAAGTTTCTCTTCTTCATAATTCTAAATTTTAATAAGGTTGCTAAAATAAAATAATTTATTTAATTGGGAATTCATATACATTTTCTAAAATTTATTAAAAAAATTAAAACATTCATAGAAGTTAATTCTAAAAAAGACAAAAAGGTTACCCTCCGGCTTTTTATTAAAAAAAAGATTGCTTATAACACATTGTATATCAGTATATTTAATTTTTTGTTGAAAAAAAGTTGGATTTTGAGGGTAACCTTTTTGCAAAAAATAGAATTAACTCCTTAGAAAGGTTGTTTTTATTTTTTCAGAATAAGGGTAAAAAATGCATAAAAAATTTTCATACAGCGAGTTAGAAGATAAAGTTAGTGAAATTAAAGAAGAATTAGCTTTTAAGATTGACGAAGTTAACCGACTCAAATCTTCTTTTCTTTCAAATGTCTCGCATGAGATCAGGACACCCATGAATGTAATAATGGGTTTTTCTAACTTATTATCAGACCCAAGATATAACCAGGATCAAAAGAATTTTTTCGTTGATGAAATAAATAAAAACAGTAAAGAACTGCTTCGGTTAATTGACAATATTATACTAACGGCAAAAGTTGAAACGGGTAATATTAAGTTAAACATGACATTCTGTGATATTCAAAATATCATGGATGAACTTTATAATCATTTTCATAAAAAAATTAATAACCACAAAAAAAGAGATGTAAAAATAAATTTAATTACAAAATTAAATAATCAGGATAATAAAGTATTTACTGATCCTTTAAAACTTAAGCATGCTTTATTTAATCTAATTGAAAATGCCGTTAAATTTACTATCAATGGTTTAGTTGAATTTGGATATGAGGTTAAAGATGAAAATAATATAGAGTTCTTTGTTAAAGATACCGGAATAGGAATAAATGGAAAGGATATAAACAAGATATTTAAAAAATTTACCCAGTTAGAAGAGGATGATACACGCAAAGATAGCGGCTTGGGTATAGGTTTAACAATATCGGATAGACTGATACAGTTATTAGGAGGAAAATTGATAGTTAAATCTACTTTAGGAAAAGGATCCTCATTCTATTTTACTATACCTCTATTAGTTGAAAAGCCTGTATGAATAAATACAGGCTTAAAGATAAAAAGCCGTCTTTATTTTTAAGATGGCTTTTTTCTTTTGTGGGATATAGTGGATTCGAACCACTGACCCCCGCCCTGTCAAGGCGATGCTCTGAACCAACTGAGCTAATATCCCTCTTAATTTATAATTGCAAAATTATAAAATCATTCTAACTTTACAATTAAACCCGCTGAAAAAATATTTATCAAGAAAGAAAAATATATTATTCAGATGTTTTTATAATTTTGGCAGCTTAGTGATTAATCCTTAAAATTTATTATTACATGAAAAAATTAATTCTTGGTTTTTTATTTATTGCAATTTTTCTGTTTTCAGAGTTATATGCTCAAAGCGAAACAAAACAAATTACACTGAATGATATTTTTCGTTCAAGAAAGTTCTATCCTGAATATATTTCCGGTATCAGATCGTTAAACGACGGAGAACACTATTGTATTTTGGAAAAGGACAGTTTAAATGTTATTAATTATATAAAGGGAGAAAAAACCGGTACTATTGTTACTTCATCACAATTAATACCTGAAGGTGACACAATACCGATAGGCATGAGGAGATACCAATTAAGTAATGATGAAAATAAAATCCTTTTTGCCACTGAAACCAAGAGTATTTATCGGTATTCCAGCAAATCAAAATACTACATCTATGATATTGAATCGGGTAAATTAACCCAACTGTCGCAAGGTGGCAAACAAAGACTGGCAGCTTTTTCGCCGGATGGATCAAAAGTAGCTTTTGTAAGAGATAATAATATGTTTATTAAAAATTTGGAAAACGGCAATGAACAACAAATTACTACTGACGGTTTATACAATAATATTATATATGGTACTACCGACTGGGTTTACGAAGAAGAATTCGGTTTTACTAAAGGTTTTTTGTGGTCGCCCGATGGTTCGAAAATAGCATTTTACCGATTCGATGAAAGTAATGTAAAAGAATACCAGATGACTATGTGGGGAGATTTATATCCCGAACATTATAAATATAAATACCCGACAGCCGGCGAAGATAACTCTATAATCAAAATCCTGGTCTATGATTTAGCAACCAAACAAACTATTGAAATGGATATTGGCGAAGATACCGATATTTATATACCACGGATTAAATGGACAAAAAACTCTGAAAAATTATCTATACAATGGATGAACAGACTTCAGAATGAACTTAAGATATTTTTGGCAGACGTAACTACCGAAAAAACTAAAATTATTTATCACGAAACAAACAAGTATTATATTGATATTACCGACAACCTCACTTTCCTTGAAGATAATGAACATTTTATAATAACAAGCGAACAAGATGGGTATAATCATATTTATCTATATGATATGAAAGGTAATCTAATTAAACAATTGACAAAAGGGGAATGGGATGTAACCGAATTTATCGGGGTTGATGAAAAGAAAGGGCTTGTATATTTTATTTCAGCAGAAACTACTCCGTTAAACAGGGAGCTATACGTAGTTAAGCTCAATGGTTCCGGCAAAAAGAAACTTTCGGAAAAAGATGGAAATAACAGGGTTCGGTTTAGTAAACAATTCAAATACTTTATCAATACTTACACAAATGCAAATACCCCCGCCAATATTACAGTAAATTCAGCAAAAGGAAATGAGCTTAGGGTTTTGAAAGACAACCTAAAGCTAAAAGAAACCATCGAAGAGTATAAATTCAGCTCAAAGGAATTTTTTACTTTCACTACTTCCGAAGGAGTAGAGTTAAACGGATGGATGATAAAGCCTCTCGATTTTGACCCGGAAAAAGAATATCCGGTTTTAATGTATGTTTATGGTGGTCCGGATTCTCAAACTGTAAGAAATAGTTGGGGAGGAGGTAACTTATGGTACCAGATGCTTGCTTCAAAAGGTATTATAATCGCTTCGGTTGACAACAGGGGAACAGGAGCACGGGGTGAGGAATTTAAAAAGATGACCTACTTACAACTTGGAAAATATGAGACTATTGACCAGATTGAAGCAGCAAAATATTTAATAAGTCTCGGTTATGTTGATCCTGAAAGAATTGGAATCTGGGGATGGAGTTATGGAGGATATATGTCTGCGTTATGTATGACCAAAGGTGCTGACTATTTCAGTACAGGGATAGCAGTAGCGCCTGTTACTAACTGGAGAAATTACGACAATATTTATACTGAAAGATTTATGAGAACACCACAGGAAAATCCTGACGGATACGATGATAATTCCCCTATCAACCATGTGGAAAAACTGGAAGGTAATTTTTTAATAATACATGGCACTGCCGACGACAATGTTCACGTTCAAAACTCTATTGAACTGGTAACTGCGTTAGTTGATGCTGATAAACAGTTCGAAATGCAGTTTTACCCGAACAGCAACCATGGGATATATACCGGTAGGAATACAACAATACACCTTTATACCCGGTTAACAGATTTTATTTTAGATAATCTTTTGAATACAAAAAGTGAATACTGATTAATCGAATTATTAATAAAAGATTCTTATTTCTTTTTTTTTTATATAACTTTGTTTCGTGATTAGAGAATTATATTAATAATTGTTATCTTTACAACATTTATTATTATTAGTTTTGTTGATAATTCAGGTTAATATGATTTTCTTTATTTGTTTTTGGTAACTATAATTTGGCAATTGACGTAATAAGATATGTATTTATTACAATTACAGGTTTGCTTATGGTAAGATATTTTCTTTTATTCTTAATAATCGGCACTAATATTATTTACGCTCAGGAGTCTGTTTGGAATAAAATAAGTTCAGACAATTCAGACCTGCCAAACGACATAGTTAAATGTATCGCAATTGATACAGCAGGAGTTGTATGGTATGGCACATATATGGGAGGAATTGCCGCTTTGCAAAATGATCAATGGACTGCTTACAACACATCAAACTCAAAATTACCTCACAATTATATTAACGCAATAGCAATAGATAAAAATAATGTTAAATGGATTGGAACCGATGGCGGTGGTTTAGCAAGATTTAATGGTACTGACTGGAATGTTTATAAAACCACAAATTCGGCTCTACCTTCAAATGTTGTAATGTCAATTTATTGTGATGATGATAGTTCGGTGTGGGTAGGTACATATTTTGGAGGCTTAGCCCGGTTTGATGGCGAAAACTGGACTGTATATAATACTGAAAATTCACCGCTTATTTCAAATAAGGTTGTTACTATTGCAAAAGATACAAATGGAATAATATGGCTTGGAACACAAGGTGGGGGAATTGCTTCATTAGATGGTAATGATTGGAATATTTATACCGAAAGTAATTCAAAACTACCCAGCGATTATATTTATTCCATTACATCAGATAAGCAAAATAATAAATGGATTGGAACGGGTGGGGGAGGTATTGCTGTTTTTAATGATGTATTCTGGATTATTTTTAATACTGATAATTCTGACCTTACCGATGACAATATTAGACCAATACTGATTAATGATAATGGTTATAAGTGGATAGGCACTTACATTGGCGGTATAAATGTATTTGATGGTGAATCGTGGATAGTATTTGATTATCAGAATTCCGAACTTCCCGATGATGAAATTACTTGCCTGGCTTACGATCAGAATAAATTATTTATCGGAACTGAACGTTCAGGTGTTATAATTGCAAATGATACATTGCAAAAAAAATCAATAGGAATAGCCGAAGAAATAACATCGGTAAAAACCACGCCAATATTTTATAATGATAAACCTGAAGTTAAAAAACCCGAAATCCAGACTGATACATCGGTTTCATATTCTGAAACTCCTGAAATTACTGAAACAGCAAAAAATAAAATTGTCCTGGTTTTTGATGCCGCCGATGTTAATAACAGCAAAAAAAGACTTGACCTGTATCAACGGTCGTTCAAATTATTATTAAAAAACAGAGAGAGAATAAATGACACTTATAAGGTTTCCATGCTCATTTATTCCAGCAATTTTGACGTAAATCCCAGGAAAGTTAAATTCACACAAAAACAATTAGATGCACTGCATGTTAAAGATGTAATTTATCTTGAAGGCGAAACAACTTTTACAGAAGGTATTAAAAAAGCATTTGATATTGTAAAAACGGATTACGATCCTGATGGTAATAACCATGTAATAACAGCCACATATAAATTTATTCGTGATGATGAAACTGCAAAAGTGGTAATAAAGGAAAATATTGACGAATATTATATAGTATTTTCATTACTGGCATTTGATTCGGATTCGTGGAAAATGAAACAAAAAATGCGTAACATGATCCCGAAAGGTCAGGGGCATTATTATATAGTTGACCCTGCCGGTTTCAAGGATAACTGGTCGGTTACGGCACAAATAGGTTTTTCTGTTTTCAGAGGTGATATTGACGTTTCCAGTGTTGTTTCTTTTCCGGGTGAATACGGAATAGCACTCAATAAACAGGTATTATCCACTGGAATGGTTGCCGGAGGTATAAAAGGACAATTCAATTTCGGCGGTTTACAAGGAAAGAAAAATGATTACTCTTTTGAAAATAAGTATAAAGAAGGTTGTTTAAACTTCCAGGTTATTCTGAATAAATGGTTCAATAGTAATTTCAGGTTTGAAAAAATAAGACCTTATGCATTTGCCGGAATAGGTTTTATTAACTATCGTGTGTTATTGCGTAACGGAGAAGGAAATGTTATTAACGGATATGGTTATAAAATTAAACCAGGCGACACTTATGCTAATGGTGCAAATCCGGAAAAGGACAAACCTGTTACTGACATTATGTTTCCGGTGGGATTAGGTGTAAATTTTAAGCTAAGCGATATATTTAACCTTGAATTTGAAGCTTCCTCCAGGATTATTAGCAGTGATAAGCTCGACGGAAAGGTGGGGTTTAAAAATGATAAATATTGGTTTGTCTCATTGGGACTGACCTATAAATTCAATAATAAAAAATTCCTTCCGGATATACTTAATAAATAAAGTTCAAAATAACCCAAATCATTTTGCGTTTATTTTTTTATGCAAATTAAAACCCGGCTAAGTAATTTCTTTGTAATTAGTATCTTGCTGTTTTCCTCTTTTCAATTATTCTCACAAAATGAATATATTGCAAATCCTTATATTGATTTTAATGTAAGCAAATCCGACGGGTATTATATTACAGATTATACTTTCAAAGATCAGTTCGGAAATCTGCAACATTTCACAATATCTTATCCTGTTGAATTAACAAATCAGATGCTTGACAGGTTCGGTGTTCCCGTATGGATGTTTGATAAGTATCTCGACACTGAAGAGAACAGGATACAACGTCAGAAAATAATAAAGCAAGGTTTGTTTAAGCTTACTGATAATACCATCGAAGTTGATAAAAGCCGTGTAATTGATTATTATTCGGAATATTTTTGCAAACCTATTGCAGGGCTTATTGTGGATGCACTTGCACAATACGGAAAAGACACCCGGCGCAACAGGATTGAAATGGCAATGCGTTTTGTGCAGGACATTCCGTATGGAACTCCTGATATATCTGATAAAGAACTACATTATGGTGGTGTCAGCCCTCCGCCAAAAATGCTTATTGATATGTACGGCGACTGCGATTCGAAAGCTCTTTTATTTGCCGGCATTATGATTTACCTTATCGACAGCGAGGATATTATTTTTCTGAACCAAACAAAACATGTATTAACAGCTATTAAAGGTGAACCGGAAAAA
>JAIORT010000353.1 GCA_021107975.1 Bacteroidales bacterium
AATAACCGCTATTTCTCCTCGTAAATAACTGTTAGAAGTGTTTGACCCACAACCTTCAAAGTTTCTTTGTCAATAACATCCATATTATCTTTTATTGTGTGCCAATACTCAAAAAAACTTTTGTTAGGCGAGTCTTTATCAAGATGAATAATATCTATGGTGGGAATATTATAGAGTTCATTGATATAAAAATGGTCATCACTTATATATCCTCCTTCTTCAAAAATAAAATAATCGTTATAACCGATTCTGTGAGCAGTGTTCCAGACTTTTTTTAACAATTTGGCAGCATACACCAGAGAGTATCCTTCCATAAGGAATGTGGCATCTTTTGCCCCGACCATATCAAGTAATATACCGTATCTGGCATCATAATCAGGATCGTGTGGATTTTTCGACCAGTACTGCGATCCTAAGCCCCAGGTGTCTTCTCTGCCTTGATATTGAGAATCATGCGGCTCTCCATAATCTTCCGTGTCGAAAAAAATTATATCAACACCAATTTTAGGTTTCAAAATACTTAATTGCCTTGCAATTTCAAGCAGCACCCCAACACCGCTTGCACCATCATTTGCTCCATCAATGGGTGTTTTGTGATTAGCCGGGTCAGGATCGTAATCGGCAAACGGACGGGAATCCCAGTGTGCGCAAAGAAGTATCCTGTTACCGTTTTCCAGGTTAAAAGAACCTATAATGTTTTTACCATTCAGTACCGTACCATCAAATGCACGGGTTTTAAAAGACTGTATCAAAGCAGTATCGGCAAAGGACTTTAATTTACTGTAAAGGTATTGGGCGCATAATGCATGTTCTTCTGTATTTGGTACCCGTGGACCGAATTCCACTTGCTTTTTTACGAATTGATATGCTGAGTCTGCATTAAATTCAGGTATTTTGATTTTTGTTTCAGCGTTACTTTTTTTTGATTCGGTCTTTTTTGAAGAACTGTCCTCAGCGCAAGAAAATAAAAGAAAGATTAAAATTAGAAAAATAATACTGTGAATTTTCATGTCAATCTATTTTTAAAATATTAATGTAAAAACTGTTCCTTCATCAGGTTTCGATTTAACCGTGATTGACCCTTTATGCAAATGCATGATTTGTCTCGAAAGACTTAATCCGATTCCCGAACCATTTGTTTTCGAAGTAAAGAACGGCATAAATATCTTATCAATTATATCAGGTTTTATTCCGGTTCCGTTATCTGTTACTTCAATTGTTGTGCGGTTGTTTTGGTTATTAAAGGCAACTAATGACACTTCAGGATTCTTTTTTTTCTTAACGGCATCTAAGGAATTAAGAATTAAGTTTATGATGACCTGGTCAATAAGATCAGGATCTGCCGTTAACATTAAATCGTCAGGATAAACTTTACAATTACAAATTATATTTGAATTTTCTAATTTTGGTTTGAGCAATTGTTCAGCCCTTTCGAAAGCCTCTTTAACTGAAAAATATCTGAAATTAGGTTTAGGAATGCGTGTCAGGTTACGGTAAATATCAACAAAATTCAACAAACCCTGGCTCCTGTTTTGGATAGTTGATAATGCTTGCTCAATATTTTCTATTTCATCGTCATCCAATTTGTTTAATTCATGTTTGGCTGCTGTTTTATTAATCAGCATATCATTGACTGTAGAGGCTAATGACGAAATAGGTGTAATAGAATTCATAATTTCATGTGTAAGAACCCTGATAAGCTTTTGCCATGATTCAATCTCTTTTTCCTCCAATTCGGCATGGATATCCTGGAAAGCCACAAGAGTGTATTCCTCTCCACGCATCCTGAATTCAGTTGCATAAACCGATAGCTGTTTCAATTCATCTTCCGGAAATATTTTTATAAGGGTTTTATCCCCTGCATTAAGTTTTAACAGATTCTCAGGTAATTCCTTTTCAACGCTCTTTAAATCGCTTATAGTTCTGATATTGGTTTTTTTAAATAATCGTTTTGCAGTATTATTATACATATCAACCTTGCCATCCTTATTAAAACAAATTATACCAATATTTACATGCTGGACAACAGTTTGCAGGTAGTTGAAATGTTCTTCTTTTTCCGCTCTGTGTTTTTTAAACTCTTTAATAACCTCATTAAACGACTTGTTGAGTTTTTCAAAACTTTTCCCCAATCCTTTATCAGAAAATGAAGTTGAAAAATCGGAATGGCGAATACTGTCGAAAAACTGGGAAAGTTTACTGTTTGTACGTTCTACATAAGCTATTAAAGAATAGGTTTGAAATAAAACCAGAATTCCCGTGATAATAGAGCTGATTGCATGTTTGGCAATGGAAACCATAAAAAGAAAAAGAAAAATGGTTACCATTAGTAATATTATCCTGATTACAACAACAGACCGAAATTGTTTATAAACCATACTTTTCAATTCTGCGGTATAGTGATGCTCTTGTTAAGCCTAATTCTTTAGCAGCTTTACTTATATTTCCGCCATGTTTGTCAATCACTTTGCGGATAAGAATTTTTTCGGTTTCCTCCAAATTCGTTGATATAGATGAAAGCCCTGCCGGTTTTTCATCATCCATTTGAGAAAGGAAGAAGTCATTTGGTTCTAACACATTTGATTCGCTCATGATTACCGCCCTCTCAACTGAATGCTGAAGTTCCCTTATATTGCCGGGCCAGTTATGTTTCTCCAATCGTTTCATTGTTGAAGAGCTTACACGTTTTAAAGGCACGTTGTACTTTTTACAATATGATTTTAAAAAATGCTCGGTAAGCATTGACAAATCTTCGAGTCTCTCGGTTAATGGAGGTACTTTAATTTCAACTGTATTGATCCTGTAAAGCAAATCCTGCCTGAATTTATTTTCATTTACCATTTGATACAACGGCATATTAGTAGCGCATATCAAGCGTACATCAATGGGTATTTCTTTATTCGTTCCAATTCTTATCACTTTTCTGTTTTGCAAAACGCTTAACAATTTTGATTGTAAGCTAAGTGAAAGATTTCCGATTTCGTCAAGAAAAATAGTTCCTTTATTGGAGGCTTCAAACCTTCCGGCTCTGTCTTCTCTGGCGTCGGTGAAGGCTCCTTTTTTAAATCCGAATAATTCGCTTTCGAAAAGAGTTTCGCTGATAGCGCCAAGATCAACACTTATAAAAACCTCATCCTTTCTATTAGAAGCCCTGTGAATCGCCCTTGCCACTAATTCCTTTCCTGTACCGTTTTCTCCAAGAATAAGAACATTGGCATCTGTAATGGCAACTTTTTGTGCAGCAGATAAAACCTGTTGTATTGCCGGTGAGTCCCCAATCATATCACTATAGGCTTGATCCTGATCAGCAATAAGTACTTTTTGTTTTGTCCTTAAATCCTCAAGTTCTTTTTTCGATTCCCGTACTTTCAGATTGGCAGTTATCGTAGCTAATAATTTCTTGTTCTCCCAGGGTTTTAATAAAAAGTTTGTAGCGCCTTCTTTTATACCCTGTACAGCAAGCTCAATATCTCCATAACCTGTAATAAAAATAACTACGGCAGCAGGATCAGTATTAAGAATTACATTTAACCAGTGAAATCCTTCCTTTCCGCTTGTTGCATCTTTTGAAAAATTCATATCAAGCAGAATGACGTCATAGTTTTCATTCGCCAGGAGATTAGGAATATTTTCCGGATTTTTTTCAGTGTGAACAATCGTAAAGTGTTGTTTTAAAAAGAGTTTTGCTGCCAGCAGAACATCTTGATCGTCATCTACGATAAGTATTTTTGCATCGATTTTACTCATTCTGATTTCTTATATTGATAAACCTTTATAAATCAAATTGCAAATCTACAAAAATGTTCGGAATCGGACAATCTTATTTTAGATTTTAGGTTTTAGATTTACGATTTCTTTTTTTAATAAAAGCATCATTGAAAATTCTTATGAAATTTCTGTACATGACCGGTAACTCAACTTTTCCCTTTTAATGAATAACGAATAACAATTAACATATAACGTATAACATTTAACCCTACAAAAGTTCATTCGCCAAATTAGCCAGTTCGGAGCGCTCACCCTTTTCAAGGCGGATATGTGCATAGATTTCGTGATGCTTAATTTTATCGATCAGGTACGAAAGCCCGTTACTTTGTGAATCGAGATAAGGTGTATCTATCTGGTAAATGTCACCTGTGAAAATGATCTTGGTTCCCTCGCCTGCACGGGTGATAATGGTTTTAACTTCATGCGGCGTCAGGTTTTGGGCTTCATCCACGATAAAACAGATGTTTGAAATGCTTCTTCCTCGAATATAGGCTAAAGGAGTAATCATTAGTTTTTCACTTTCCAGTGCTTCTGAAATCTTTTTATACTCTTTATCTTTTTCGTTATACTGATTCTGAATAAATTTCAGGTTATCCCATAAAGGTTCCATGTATGGATTTAACTTCGATTTGATATCACCCGGCAGGTAACCGATGTCTTTATTGCTAAGTGGAACAATAGGTCTTGCAAGATAAATTTGTTTAAAATGTCGTTTTTGTTCAAGTGAACCTGCAAGGGCAAGCAATGTTTTACCCGTCCCTGCCACACCCTGAAGTGTAACGAGTTTTACATCCTTATTGGTAATAGCATGTAAAGCAAAAACCTGTTCGGCATTCCGGGGCATAATTTTATATGCAGGGCGTTTTTCAACTCGTTCGATTTTTTCCAGTAGCGGATTGTAAAATGTCAGAACTGATGACCTTTCATTCCTCATAATAAAATAATGATTTGGAATAGGATCTTTTATATTAATATCCGCCGGATCGCAAATTCCGTCTTTATAAATCAAATCAATGACCTCCGGGTTAATGTCCTCAATATATGATTTGCCGGAATAAAGCGAATCAACATCCTTAATTTTACCCGTTTCAAAATCTTCAGAAGGGATGTCAAGTGATTTAGCTTTGATCCGAAGGTTTATATCCTTAGTAACGAGAATTACCTTGTATCCCGGTTTTTCTTCGCTTAACCTGATTGCGGCATTCAGTATCCTGTGGTCAGGTTTATTATCTCCAAAAATCTTAACGGCATCCATGCCATTTTCCGGAGTCTCATTCATCTGCACCCTGATCATTCCTGCTTTTGGAAATTCAAGAGGTATCCAGTTTTGCAACGTGCCTTTGTCGGAAAGCCTGTCCATGATCCGGATAAATTCCCTCGCTTCAAAGTTCTTGGTTTCATTACCTTTTTTAAAATTATCAAGTTCTTCAAGCACCGTTATCGGGATAACTACATCGTTATCGTCAAAGCTGTTGATGGCATTGTGGTTATATAAGATAACCGATGTATCGAGAACAAAAATCTTTTTTTGTTTCTTTTTTCGGGGCATAGTATAAATTGTTAAAACTTTTACTTAATAATAATAGAATTTGCCTTTGCAAATTTAATCATAAAATATATTTTATCTTGTTTTATCTATCTTTGTAGCTAACTAATTTAAATTATAAATAATGTTAGAAATAAGCTTATCCTTCTTCCTGAAGCTATTGCAAACAATGAACGTAAGCGTGTCCGTGATTATAGTTACCTTACTGGTATTCCTTTGGTTACTATAGAAAGGTATATTGTAAAACTATGTAAAGTTAAAATAATTGCGTTTTCAGGGAAGGCTACACAAACTGGGGGATACTTCATTTCGGGGAAACTAAAAAATAGTTTGAATAAGAAATAATAATTATTTAAATAATCAGTGAGGAATAAATGGAGTAACAAATGATGGAGCAAATGAAGGAACAAATGAAGGAACAAATGAAAGAGCAAATAAAGGAGTATAAGGACGTTAATGGAGTATTGGAGGAGTAAATGAAGGAACAAATGAAGGAACAAATGATGGAGTAAATGATGTTAATGAGTTATTACGTACTTTTGTAAAGTTTACTTGACAATCTTGTGCAATAACTCATGATTATATTGATTATAGAAATTATATCGAAGGTAATGTTATCAATATACCAAACCTTTAAGGATAAAAATATATATCCTACATATAGATAATGGTATAGATAATGATAAATATAGCATAATAAGTTGTGAGTTAAAATGATATTTTGTTAAGTCTGCTTAACAAAAAGAAATATTTACTCTTAGAATGACAGATAAGAAAAATATAACAAAAGACATTGCATGTGCTATTGTAATCATAAAGGAACTTACAAATAGACCATTAAAAGATATTGTAAGTAAAGATAACCTACTTTCAAAAGAAACTTTTGTGTTTATAGGTAAAACAACATTTAACCGTGCTATAAGAGAACTTATAAGACTAAGAGTATTAGAAAGAATACAAAATGGTTACAAGGTGAATTACGATAATATTGAAAATGCTGTTTATAAACTAAATAATTATGATAAAAATTATCTTTCCCTAAATGAAATTGAGGATCGGTTAGAAAGCAGTACAGTACTAACAAGAGAGGAAATAAACAATATATTACCTGAACTGACCATCCCTCAAATAGATAATTTAATATTAAACCTATTAAGTAGCGGCTTCTTAACTAAATATGGTGAAAGTAGTAGTAGGGGCATGTATGTTATTTCATCCAAAAGAGAGAATATTTATATTCCAGATGTATTAGGCAAACTTTTTCAGATTTATAACGATATTATTATATGTTATAATACAGCGTTAGAATACTACGATTTAAGTAGGTATGCTACAAGTAGAATAATATATATTGAAGGCAAAACCAGAACAGAGAAAAATATAATTTTTAGTAAACAAATTAAGGAAGTAAGATTAAAGAATCCGGAAATTGGTATTTCATTCATTGAAAAGGGTAATATAAAAATAACTGATAAAGAACGTACAATAATTGATTGTATCCGATTCCCTAAATATGCTTTAGGATGGGAAAATATTTTTCACGCCATTAAAAGATTAAAAAGCCTTGATGAAGAAAAATTGCTAGAATATATAATTAAATTTAAAACTCCAACTTTAACTTCAAAAATAGGTGTAATATTCGAGAACTATAATTCAATCCTTGAATTATCACCAAGGTTCTTTTCATCATTAAATCTGTATAAAAGCAACACACCATTTAGACTTATTCGAGGTTATCCCGGAATATTAGATAAACATTGGAATATTTACATTCCTAAAAATTTCTTTAAAAATGACTGATCTTTTAAAATCAGAAGAAAAGATTAGCGAAATAGCTATTTCACACAAGTTTGAAAATAAGATGGTTGAGAGAGTCTTATGGATGACATTGGTATTAGAAAAAATAAGTTCTTCTAAAATTTTATGCGATGATTTTGCTTTAATGGGAGGTTCAGCCATAGCATTCTTATATGGGAATATTTATAGGCTATCCGTTGATTTGGATATAGATTATATTAATAATCCTGATCTTGGAAAAAATGGAAAAGGCGAAATTGAAGAAAAACAAAAAGAACATGTAGCTGAAGTTAAAAGTTTAGCTGAAGATATTGGACTTAATTTTGAAAAATTAAAGCAAGAAGACTTAAGATTTTTGCAAATTAATCTTAACTATCCATCTATTTTTGGAGGAGAAGGTTCTGTTGAACTCGACTTGGGTTATAGGTATTGCCATAGTGTCTTGGGCACTCAAAAGGTTGAATGGCCAAATATTTTTAAGCAAGTGAGTTATTCAGGTTTTAAAATACATACATTATTCCCAGAAGAATTATGGGCTTCTAAAATTAATGCAATGGTTGGAACAGAAAGGATTGATATAGGTTCCAAACGATATCTGGGTTTTAAGAATAAAATTCGACATCTTTATGATACTTGGTATCTTATAGATCGCATTCTTCCTAAAGAAATGACAGACCTAAATCTATTGAAAAGATTAACACTATTGTTTGGTGTAACAAGGATTAAGCAGTATGAATTTTGTAGGGGGGAATCACTCATTGGCTATAATCAGAATGATTATGATAATAATTTATACCCTGTGCTAAAAAGAGATCAGGATATTCCGGAATTATTACCTATGTTGAGAAAAGTAAGATCTTTTCTGGATAGTAATATATTTAATTATAATATAGATGAAGGAGAATTTATTATTGATTTTTATTCAAAAAATTTCAGACCAGAAAAAATATTTCCTAAAGAAATCGCAGATAAAATAAAAGGAATGTATTTTTATGATGAAATGATGAATATGATTAGAAGAATGTAAAGTAGAAGCAATGAATACCTAATATCTCATTATTGAAGTTAAAACTAACAATATGCCCGAAACAAAAAAACTCTTCCTCCTCGATGCCATGGCGCTTATTTACAGGGCTTATTTTGCTTTGAGTAAAAATCCTAGGATTAATTCTAAAGGACTAAATACTTCTGCAATACTTGGATTTGCAAATACTTTATATGATGTTATAAAAAATGAAAAACCAACCCATATTGGAGTTGCCTTCGATACTATGGTGCCTACTGTACGCCATGAAGGTTTTATTGCCTATAAAGCAAACCGCGATGCCATACCCGAAGACCTTGCTATTTCAATACCATACATTAAAAAGCTTATCGAAGCATTCAATATCCCGATTTTGTATGCAGACAAATATGAGGCTGATGATGTGATTGGAACCCTGGTTAAAAAAGCCGAGCATAAAGACTTTATTACCTACATGATGACTCCCGATAAGGATTTCGGACAATTAGTAACTGAAAAAACCTTTATGCTTAAACCCGGGAAAATGGGAAACAAGCCTGAAGTATTGGGCATTAAAGAAATCTGTGAAAAATTTGGGATTGAACGGACTGAACAGGTAATTGACATCCTCGGACTTTGGGGAGATGCATCGGATAATATACCGGGCATTCCGGGAATAGGTGAAAAAAGGGCGAAAGAACTTATCGGGCAGTTTGGCAGCCTGGAGAACGTGATCGATAACGCCGACAAGCTAAAAGGCAAAATGAAAGAAAATGTTAAAAATTTTGCTAAACAAGGTCGTCAGTCTAAAGAACTGGCAACTATCATTCTAAATGTCCCCATCGGTTTTGATGAAGAACAACTTGAAATAAAGGAACCCGATGAGAAAGTCCTTAGAGAATTGTTAGATGAATTAGAATTCAGAGCTTTTGCAAAACGGGTATTTACCGACATTTCCATTAAGAAAGGAGAACATCCGGTTCAGGGTGATTTGTTCATAGAGCAGCCGGGTGATACTTTCATATCAGAAAAGCAAAATATAAATAATACTGCCCATCAATATTATCCGGTTAAAACTAAACTCCAAAGGACTGAGCTAATCAAAAAACTTGAAAAATCAACATCGTTTTGCTTTGATACTGAAACAACCGGTATTGATGCCCATCAGGCAGAGTTGGTGGGAATGTCATTTTCGGTAAAGCCGGGTGAGGCATGGTTTGTAACCTTACCTGAAAATTATAACGAATGTCGTGAGATTGTTAAAGAATTCAGGTCATTGTTTGAAAATCCGGAAATTGAAAAAATAGGGCAGAACATAAAATATGATATTTCAATGCTGAAATGGTATGATGTGGAAGTAAAAGGAAAGTTATTCGATACCATGCTGGCTCATTATCTTCTTCAACCTGATATGCGACATAATATGGATGTGCTGGCTGAAAACTATTTAGATTATAAACCTGTTCCTATCGAAGACCTGATTGGCAAGAAGGGGAAGAATCAATTAAGTATCCGTACAGTTGAACCGGATGTTTTAAAAGATTACGCCTGCGAGGATGCTGATATTACTTTGCAATTAAAAAATACTTTCGAGCCGTTATTAGCAAAAACCAATACCCAAAAATTATTTAAAAATATTGAGATGCCTCTCGTACCTGTGCTTGCCTCAATGGAAGCTGAAGGAGTAAAGGTGGATATTCAAACCCTGAACGAGTATTCATTACAATTAGAGGGAGAAATAAAAGAATTGGAAAAAGAGATACATGAGCAGGCAGGTCAGGAATTTAATATAGCATCTCCTAAACAGTTGGGAGAAGTTTTGTTCGATCAGTTGAAAATTGTTGAAAAGCCAAAGAAAACAAAAACAGGCCAGTATAAAACAGGTGAAGATATTTTGCAGAAACTGATCAATAAACATCGCATTATTCAGAGTATACTTGACTATCGTTCGCTTACGAAGCTAAAATCGACCTATGTTGATTCGTTACCGGGCATGGTCAATCCCCGGACAGGCAGGATACATACTTCCTACAACCAGGCAGTAACTGCAACAGGCAGATTAAGCTCCAATAATCCAAACCTTCAGAATATCCCTATCAGAACCGAAAGGGGTAGAGAAATCAGAAAAGCTTTTGTTCCGAGAAATGATAATTACACTTTGCTTGCTGCTGATTATTCTCAGATCGAACTTAGGATCATTGCTGAGCTTAGCGGTGACGAAAGTATGATTGAAGCCTTCAGGCAGGGAATTGATATTCATTCTTCTACAGCTTCGAAAGTTTACGGAGTACCGATTGACCAGGTTTCTACAGATATGCGCCGGAATGCCAAGACCGTGAATTTTGGAATTGCTTACGGTATGTCTGCATTTGGTCTTTCCGAACGTTTGAATATCCCCAGGAAAGAAGCCAAAGCAATCATCGAACAGTATTTTGAAAAATACCCCGGCATCAGTGCTTATATGAAAAAAACCATAGAATTCGCAAGGGAGCATGGTTATGTGGAAACCATGATGGGCAGGAGAAGATATTTAAGGGATATAAATTCAAATAATCATGTCGTCAGGGGCTTTGCCGAAAGGAATGCCATAAATGCTCCAATCCAGGGTTCTTCCGCCGATATGATTAAAATTGCCATGATAAACATTTATAAAGCCCTTTATGAAAGAAACCTTAAAACAAAAATGATTTTACAGGTACATGATGAACTGATATTTGATGCCTACAAGGATGAGCTTAATATTATAGAACCTATTGTCAGGGATTTAATGGTAAATGCCATTCCGATGAAAGTTCCGGTTGTTGTTGATATGAACACCGGGAGTAATTGGCTGGAGGCGCATTAGTGAATTGCTTGCCCATCCGAAGCGAAGCATAGGAGGGTTGAATTATTGAATTGCTGAGTTATTGGATTGCACGGGCTTTTTCGGATTTAGTCGAGTAAGCGGGTGGAACGCTAATCCGAAAAGAAATAAAAAAGGAGAAATAAACGATGAAGGTGATTTTATGATTTGGTCTGGCATTTATGAAATGCTGTTAAGAGACAAACAAAAATTACAAAAAATAAAATGATAGAAAATTACTTTCGACAATTAGAAGAACAAATTGCCTTATTTCAGAAAATAGTCAATTCATCTTCAAAATTTTGGCACGCAACTTGATAAATTTCATCCGGGCGCCCAATTTTAGTAACCTTGTCTGCCGAAAGGCAGGCTTAAAATTTTAAAACGATGAAAAGGTTTGACAAAAAAATTGGGAAAAGGATCGAAAAAGAGAGTGAAGAAGAAGTAGCTCGCAAAAGGATCCGAAAATTAATTGCTGTTCTTTTAATACTGAGTTTAACTGCATGTGAAAAACATGCCTGGTACGGACGTGATGGAAAACCCGGTGATGCATATCTTTCACTTACATGGCAGGTTGCCGAACCAACTTACATTGACGCAGGTTCGGGTGCTATTCCTCCTGTTTTTTACTGGGGGCAGTTTTACAAAATTTATCCGGGGTATTACGACCTGTATTATGAAGGAAGTGTGTGGAATGGTATGTTCTGGGCAAGTTATGCATGGGAAGTCAGGTATGAAATATGGGAAGTACGCGGTGAACCCGGCGACTGGTATTACAATGGCGCTGACGGACCGGATAATTATTTTACAATCGAATGTAATCCTTACGGGCCTTATATTCAAAGTACATACAAAAGCTCAGAATTGGATTCAAAATATGAATTGATCGAAGAGAGTGAAGAACAAATAACAGTTGTGCAAAAAGGTGAGGGGAGTAATTTAAAGATCACTTATAAAAAAGTTGAACCCAAAAATTTATTTTAAAAGAGCCTCAGCAAATTTCATATCAACAGGGCGGGTAATTTTTATATTCTCGATATTTCCTTCCACAAGGTTAATTTTCACACCCATTGCCTCAACTACTGTTGCATCATCAGTAAAAACTTTCCTGTATTTTTGCTCATAAGCTTTTTTTATCAAATCCGAATGGAAACACTGGGGCGTTTGGATCAAACGGAATTGCTCACGGTTAACAGGAAAACTATTATCGGTTTCCAATTGCCTCATCGATTCATTAATTTTCCCAACAGGTATGGCATTACCGTTTTCTTCGGCAAGTGAAAAAACTCCGGATAACGTTTCATGACTTACTAATGGTCTTACTCCGTCATGAATAGCAACTACACAAGGTTCATAAATTTCTTGCAAACCGTTTTTTACAGAATCGAATCTTGTTTCACCGCCGGCAACGAGCTTGTGTTCAATTTTAAAATCATATTTATTACAAAGCGATCGCCAGTATTTAAAATATGGTTCGGGAATAACTAAAATGATTTTTATCTTATCCGAAAAATCGTAAAATTTTTCAATAGTGTGCATCAGGATAGGTTTCCGGGCAACATTGAGAAATTGTTTGGGAATTTCAGTATTCATTCTTTTCCCCTGTCCGCCGGCAACAATAATGACTTTTTTTTTCACCTTGAAAACAGAATAAAATCACATACATCAAATAACTAACATAGCATCGCCATAAGTAAAAAATTTATACTTTTTCTTAATGGCTTCTCTGTAAGCTTTCATTAAAAAGTCAAAATCTGTAAAAGCAGCCACCCCCATCATTGCTGATGATATGGGTAAATGAAAATTAGTGATTAGGGCATCAGCAACAGTGCACCTCTGAGGTGGGAAGATAAACTTATTTGTCCAGCCGGTAAATGGTTTTATCTTTCCTGTTATTGTAACGGCTGTTTCAATTGCCTTCATCGAGGTAGTGCCTATTGCACAAACTTTCTTCTTTCTTTCTTTAGCCTTATTGATTATATCTGCCTGGTTTTCATCAATGTTCATCTCTTCAGAGTCCATTTTATGTTTGGAAAGGTCTTCCACCTCAATGTTTCTGAAATTACCCATTCCGGGATGAAGTGTAATTTCGGCAAAATCGATTCCTAATAATTCCAAACGTTTCATTAATTCCCTGCTGAAATGGAAACCGGCAGTCGGAGCTGCTATAGCTCCTTCATACTTGGCATAAATTGTTTGATAGCGATCTTCATCTTCAGGCATTACCTCTCTTTTATGAATTTTTGGTAATGGAGTTTCTCCAAGTCGCTGTAATATTTCTTTGAATTCTTCGTAAGGTCCGTCATGCAAGAACCTCAACGTTCTGCCCCTTGATGTTGTATTGTCGATTACTTCAGCAACAAGCTCACCTCCTTCACCAAAATATAACTTGTTGCCTATCCTTATTTTTCTTGCCGGATCAACCATAACATCCCATAGTAAACTATCCCTGTTTAGTTCTCTTAACAGAAAAACTTCGATCCTGGCTCCGGTCTTTTCTTTTTCTCCGAACAAACGGGCAGGAAAAACTTTGGTGTTATTTATAACAAAAACATCTCCTTCATTAAAATAGGATAATATATCTTTGAATGTTTTGTGTTCAATGGTTTGAGTATCCCTGTGTAAAACCATCATCCTTGATTCATCCCGGTTTTCAGGCGGGTACTGAGCAATCAATTCTTCGGGCAGATAAAATTTGAATTGAGATAATTTCATAATCATTAACTCATTAAAAAAACTATACCTTATTAAAAAAGGGGTGCAAAAGTACTATAAAATTAACGCAAAGTCAATATTTTAAGTATAAATTTTCAAAATACTTTATAGCATACAAAATTTATTTGCTCAAAATTATCTCAAAATCCTCAATAGTAGTCGCCTTGCTGAGATCATAGTCTCCAATTTTTATCCTGGTAAGTGATGTTAAATATGATCCGGATCTTAAAGCTTTTCCAAAATCTCTTGCCAGCGAGCGTATATAGGTTCCTTTACTGCACACCACTCTGAAATGAACTTCCGGTAGTCGGATTTCTGTTAGCTCAAATTCCCTGATGGTGATTTTTTTTGGAGGAAGTTTTACATCTTCATTATTTCTGGCAAATTTGTATGCCCTTTTGCCCTTAATATTTACAGCAGAGTAAAGAGGAGGTACCTGGTTGAAAGTCCCAATAAAATCTTTTGCTGTTTTAAGCAGCAATTCTTCATTAACATGGCTGATATCAAACTCCTTGTCAGTTTTCGTTTCTCTGTCGTAAGAAGGCGTAGTAGCGCCAATAAAAAAAACGCCGGTGTATTCTTTATCCAAACCCTGAAATTCCTGAATACGTTTTGTGAATTTACCGGTACAGAGGATAAGTAATCCTGTTGCCAGTGGATCGAGAGTGCCGGCATGACCTACTTTAATTTTTCTTATTCCGGTATATCCTGAAATTAAATAGCGAATTTTATTTACAACGTCAAAAGAAGTCCATTGTAATGGCTTATTGATAAAAAGAATTTCACCCTTTTGAAAATCGAAATTTTTCCGTCCGGTTTGTACAATCATTTATAAAAATTATAAAAACAATTGATAGGAAATTGCCAACACACCTACTATTAGACAATATATGGCAAAATAGATCAGCTTGCCCTTTTTAACAATGCCTATCATCCATTTACACGCAAGCAATCCTGAAATAAATGCTGCAATGAATCCGATTATCAGGGCGCCTACACCCACCCCCGATTCATCTGTAAATTTACCGTCTAAAAAATCCTTTAAATTTGCGCCTATAATCGGAACCAACACCATCAGAAAAGAAAATTTTGCTATGCCGTCCTTTTTGTTTTTTAGTAATAATCCTGTAGATATTGTTGCTCCCGACCTTGAAATGCCGGGCAAAACGGCAAACGCCTGGGCAATACCGATGATAAAAGAATCTGCATAAGAAATTTTTTTATCTCTTTGTTTTGCATAGTATGAGAATGTGAGTAATAATGCCGTTATAATTAACATTGAGCCTACTAACAATAAATTCCCAGTAAAAAAGGATTCAATTTCTTCGGCAAAAGTTAAACCGAGGATAATAACCGGTATCATTGAAACTACAAGTTTTGTAATATATTTGGTTTCGTTGTTCCATTTGAATTCAAACAAACCTTTTAAAAGTTGTATAATATCTTTGCGGAAAACAACAATAGTACTCATAACTGTTGCCCCATGCACCACAACAGTATAAACAAGGCTTTTTTCGGCATTGACACCAAGAATGACTTTGCCAATTTCCAAATGACCGCTGCTGCTAACCGGTAAAAATTCTGTCAACCCTTGTATTATTCCGAGAATTAATGCTTCTAACCAACCCATTATGAAATGTTAAAATTTGAATAATAAATTTTGAATAATGTTGGAAATATGGAAGGGTCCAAAATAATTCAACATTTGAAATTTAGCATTTAAAATTAATAATCAATCCTTTGGTTTTTTCATGATGGCAAATATTTCCACTACATATCCTGCAAGGACAAGGACAGGAGCGAGAGTAAGCCTTCTGAAATCGAAAATTTTATCGCTGAATACATTAGGGTCGTCGGAACCCCCGCCGATCATAAGTAAAAATCCAACAATAATTAAAACAAGCCCGATAAGGAGGAGTTTATAATTTTCTTTACCAAATGCAAATTCCGATAATCCGGAAGCAGATGTTTTTTGCTTATCTGTAATTCCGGAAGGTTTTTTTACTTCCTTTTTTTTCATGTGTTTAGAATTAAATTGAATAAATCCGTTGCAAATTTAGTATTTTGTTTTGTTAAACCCGTAGAAATTTGCTTTGCGAAATATTTTTTTTACAAATCTTTCCGTACGGACGGGTTTAATAGAAAAGATAATCGGTTTTTATCCTGATATACTTACGTACCGCAAAATAGTTTGAAAGCCATGAGATAATAATTCCCAGAAAAATAACGATGCCAAACAAGGAAAGGAACAAGTCAATATCCTGAAGATTGACAAGTTCAGGCAATTCACGCTGAGAAACATAAACTATCCCAATTAACAGCAGGATTGCGATAAAAGAACCAATAATACCCTGTAACACGCCTTTCAGGATAAAAGGTTTGCTAATAAATTGGCGAGTTGCTCCAACCAATTGCATGCTTCTGATGATAAACCGTTTGGAATAAACCGACAACCTGATTGTATTGTTAATGAGTGCAATGGCAATGATTAAAAGCAATGCACTGAATCCAAATATAATGATCCCTATTTTCCTGACGTTTTTATTTACCACATTCACTAAGGACTCGTGGTAAAAAACTTCTTTAACATTTTCATCGGCTAAGATTTTATCCTTTATTACCGACAAACTATCGTTATTGGCATACGCCGCCTTAAACCTTACTTCGATTGTGGGCAATAATGGATTATATCCTAAAAAACTTGTAAAATCTTCTCCTAACTCTTCCGTAAATTCTTTAGCAGCTTGTTCTTTGGTAATGTATTCAGTGGATTTAATATAATCGGTTGCATCCAGTGTTTTCTGCAGTTTAATGATTCCTGCCTCCTTCACATTTTCTTTCATGATAATGGAAAACCCGATATTTTCCTTTACGTAATCAGACAGCTTTTTTGCGTGAAAGATAATCAGTCCCAGAAGTCCGAGCATAAAAAGAACTAATGAAATACTGACCACCGTTGTAATGTATGAACTCTGGAGTCGGCGCCTGGTATATTTATCTTCTTGTCGTGCCATAATGTTAGCGATTTTTATATTGACTATTTACTATGAAATATTGATGTTGAATAAATTGCCAATCCTGAATCCCGAAGTTTAACGGGAATTTAAAATATTTGTCTTATCGCGGCAGGTCGCTAAATTAGTAATTTTTAAATTTTACAGAAGGCAATTTTGTTAAATAATCTAAAATACCCGAAATTTGCAGGATTGAAAGGAAATATATGATGAACGATTTTTTGGAAAAAATAAGGATAATTAAGTTTGAATTTGCCGACAAAAAAATGGCGGATATTTCATTTACGATACGAAATAAGGTGTTTGTTGAAGAGCAACATGTTAATCCGGAATTGGAATATGATGAATTTGAGGATACAAGTAATCATTATTTGCTGTATTATAAAGGAAAACCTGTTGCTACATCCCGCTGGCGTGAAACCGATAAAGGAATTAAGTTAGAACGCTTTGCTATGCTGAAAGAATACCGGAATAAGGGGATTGGTTCAGAGCTTTTAATGGAAGTTATTAATGATGTTATCCCGTTGAAAAAGCGTATTTATTTACATTCACAACTTAACGCATTGTCTTATTATGAACGATTTGGATTTGTGAA
>JAIORT010000140.1 GCA_021107975.1 Bacteroidales bacterium
ATAAATACAAAACGATAAACCTTAAATTTGAAAATCAGGTTGTTTGTTCTAAAAAATAGTGAAAAAGAAAACAAAAAATATCAATATATGAAATCTTCAGAAATCATTGTTAGCTTAGATATCGGAACAAGTAAAATTGCTTCAATTGTAGGCAGACGAGATGAACACGGCAAAATTGAAATTCTCGGACACGGTCGGACCGAATCGATAGGTGTTAAACGTGGTGTTGTGTCAAATATCGAAAACACCGTCAACTCAATCAGAATTGTTATCGAAGAGGCTTCACAAAAATCGGGGGTAAATATTAAATATGTAAATGTCGGGATTGCCGGGCAGCATATAAAAAGTCTCCAGCATCGCGGCGGTATCATCAGGCAAAACTATGAGGAAGAGATCAGCCAGGAGGATGTTGATACTTTACTTAATAATATGTACAATCTGAATATGAGCCCCGGTGAGGAAATAATTGATGTTATCGCCCAGGAATATATCGTTGATGGTGAGCAAGGAATAAAAGAACCCGTTGGAATGCTGGGCAACAGCCTTGAAGCTAATTTTCATATAATTATTGGACAAACAACAGCAGCAAAAAACATCTATAAATGTGTAACTAAAGCAGACCTCGAAGTAATTGACCTGATCCTTGAGCCTATTGCATCAGCAGAAGCTACATTGGGCGAGGAAGAGAAAGAAGCTGGTGTTGTATTGGTCGATATCGGCGGAGGAACTACCGATCTTGCCATTTTCCAGGACGGAATTATCAGGCATACCGCTGTTATTCCTTTCGGTGGAGATGTTATTACCGAAGATGTAAAAGAAGGCTGCACTATTATACGGAAACATGCAGAAGAACTTAAAGTTA
Organism: Bacteroidales bacterium; assembly: GCA_021107975.1. Lineage (GTDB taxonomy): Bacteria > Bacteroidota > Bacteroidia > Bacteroidales > JAADJA01 > JAADJA01. Next base: position 863 of record JAIORT010000140.1, read on the forward strand.
AATTCGGTTCTTCCTTAGCGAGTGAAAATCGTGACGATGAAATCGTTGCTATCCCAGGTTTACGGGGAAGACCTCCTAAGGAGATCAGCCTGAAAAACCTGGCAAGTATAATACAAGCCCGAATGGAAGAAATCATCGAGCATATTTATTATGAGATTAAAAATTCAGGATACGAGAAAAAGCTTATTGCCGGCATTGTATTAACCGGCGGTGGTGCACAGCTTAAACATCTGACTCAACTCACCGAGTTCATTACAGGGATGGACACCAGGATTGGTTACCCGAACGAACACTTAGCCAATGATGTTCCCGACGAGCTTGCCAGCCCGATGTATGCCACAGGTATAGGACTGGTAATAGAAGGGATGGGAAGGTATTATAAAGAAATGGAAAAATCAAAAGCTGAAGAAGAACCCGTTGAGGAGTATGAAGAAGAATCTGAACAAAAAGAAACGAAACCGGTAAGCTTTTTGAAAAAAATTCAGGATTTCTTCGAGAAAGACGGAGTGTAGGGATTATAAATTTTAGATTTACAATTTTAGATTTTAGATTTAAAAATAATTAACAATCATTTTGTTGATAAAAAAAATATTTAATCTTAAATCAACGTTTTTTTAACTATAATTTTAAATCCAAAAAATGGATAAAATGCTAAAATTCGATTTACCTAAGAATCAGTCATCTATCATTAAAGTTATTGGTGTAGGTGGAGGCGGCAGCAATGCAGTTTCGCACATGTACAAACAAGGCATCGAGGGTGTTGATTTTTTAATATGCAATACAGATGCCCAGGCAATGGAAGCCAGTTCCGTACCTACTAAGGTTCAATTAGGATCAAAAGGACTTGGCGCCGGGTCATTACCTTCTGTTGGAAAAGAAGCAGCTATTGAAAATATTGAGGATGTTAAATTAATCCTTGAAAAAAATACCAAAATGTTGTTCATTACTGCCGGTATGGGTGGAGGTACCGGTACGGGTGGAGCGCCAATTATTGCCGAAACTGCAAAAGAATTGGGCATTTTAACCGTTGGAATTGTTACCACTCCGTTCTCATTCGAGGGCAGAAAAAGAAAACTTCAGGCAGAAGCAGGAATAGAAGAATTAAGAAAAAGTGTGGATACCCTGCTCATTATTTGCAACGATAAGCTTAGGGAAGTTCATGGCGACCTGAAACTGTCCGAAGCCTTCCAGAAAGCTGACAATATACTGGCTATAGCAGCCAAAGGCATTGCAGAAATTATTACTGTAACCGGATATATCAATGTTGATTTCGAAGATGTGAAAACCGTTATGAAAGATAGTGGCTCTGCTTTAATGGGATCTGCTATTGCCGAAGGTGAAAACAGGGCGATTAAAGCTGTTGAAGATGCACTCGCTTCTCCGCTGCTTAACGATAATCAAATTAAAGGAGCTGATAATATCCTGCTTTACATGTCTTCCGGTGAGGAAGAGATAACTATGGATGAAGTAATGGAAATTACCGATTATATTCAGAACGAATCCGGTCAGAATGCCGAAATTATTTGGGGTAACGGGAAAGATGAATCTCTTGGAAACAAAATTAGTATTACACTGGTAGCAACAGGATTTAACCCTGATAGCGAAATTGGTGTTTATCGACCAAAAAGAAGAATAGTGCATCCGTTAACTACCGGTCACCATGAAGAAAACAAAAGTAAACCACGCATTACCGAACCAATTAGCGAAATAACCCTTATAACTCCTAAAAAAGAAGAAACTGAAAAAAAGGAGGAAATAACGTCTGCAAAAATAAAATCAAAAGAAAAAGAAATCCCTAAAACGCAAACATTAGAATTATCTTTTAAACAGGATAAAGAAAAACTGGCAGAAGAAATCAAAAATATTATTACAGAAAAGAAAAGTGATGAGGAGATTAAATTAATCAAACCGGCAGACACTATTTATTCAAAAAACCAGGATTTTCCTGCCGAAATAGAACGGGATGAGATTGAAAAAAAATCTAAGGAACGGATCAGGAAACTTAAAGACCTCAGCATTAAACTCAGAAGCCCAAATGAATTGGATGAACTGGAAAAAACACCGGCATATATCAGGAGAAAAGTTGAATTAATGGATGTGAAGCCTTCATCCGAAGCGGAAGGATCGAGATATGTGCTTACAGAAACAGACGACAAAAAAACAGAAATAAAAAAAGACAATTCGTTCCTTCACGATAATGTTGACTGACGGAAGAAAATGTTATAGCTCAAAGGTTTTTGGTTATACGTTATAGGTTTTGAACTCCTGACTCACTTAAAACAAAAATGTTACTATTAAATCGCAAATTCTCCATAGCATAGGGTTTAAACCCTATGCTATGGAGCTATGGAGAATTTGAAATCTACAATTGCGCTATTTTAAAAACAAATAATTAGAATAACATCCCACATGTTGATTCACTAACTTATAACAAATAACTCTTAACAAAACCATCTATGAGCCTCGAAAAATCCATAAACAACGACATAAAAGCTGCCATGCTATCTAAGGACAAGAGAACACTTGAAGCCCTTCGGGCTGTAAAGGCTGCAATTCTTCTTGCAAAAACTGATAAAGGCGCTTCGGGCAACATTGCTGAAGATGTGGAGATAAGAATATTGCAAAAGCTTGTTAAGCAACGCAAAGAATCGGCTGAATTGTACAAATCGCAAGGCAGGGATGATCTAACTGCCGAAGAGCTTTTTCAGGTTTCAGTAATTGAAAAATATTTGCCTGAGCAAATGAGCGAGGAAGAAATAAAAAAAGTAGTTGACGAAATCATTTCCGAAACCGGCGCTTCTTCCATGAAAGACATGGGCAGAGTAATGGGCATGACAACTAAAAAACTGGCAGGCAAAGCCGATAACAAACTTATTGCTTCGATTGTAAAAGAATTGCTGAATCAATAATATTTCAACTATTGAAAACATCATTACGTAATCATTACTTCCATTGAAATTTAAAACCTGTTTCAAAAAAGAGCATTAACTTTACTGATTGATTCAAATCAAAAAAACCAAATATTATGAAAAAAATTATTTATCTATTAGTTTTATTAACTTTTGCTTTTATTTCAATAGCCCATGCTACACATTATTGGGAAGGTGATGTTAACCAGTTATGGAATAATCCGGGCAACTGGGATAAAGGTACAGTTCCCGGAGCCGGTGATGATGTTATTATACTTGCCGGAACACCTTATGCTTGTTGGGTTTCTTCTGCCAACCAGCAATGCAATAACCTGTTTATTATATCAGGAGCGTCGTTACGAGTATATGACGAAGAATTAGATGTTTACGGGGTTTTAGAAGTTTACGGAACACTTATTATGGATAATTCAAACGGGGTTATTTGGGCGCATGGTGATGTAACCTGGTATTCAGGGTCATCTGCAAATATTTCCGCCTGGGCACCAATAAAGGTATGGGGAGATTGGGAATTCAGAAGCGGTTCAAATGTTCATCTAAATGATGGTTTTGTCGAATTTATGGGGACAAATCCTTGTTCTATTATTTGTAAATCATCTAACTCTTATTTTAATTATTTGGTCCTTAGCTATGCACATGACGTGGAATTCAGCACTACATCAACAGCTCCCCTTATTGCAAACTATGGACTATTAGTAGGAAATAATACTGATTTTGTATCAAATTGTTCACAAGATATAATAGTTAACGGGGCAATGAATATATCCGGAGGTGATTTGCATTTTTCAAACGGGACTTTTGTTTATAACGGGCCTAATTCAAATGTTACTTTATCGAATGATTTTTTCAATAACCTGGTAGTAAATTCAACAGGGACATTAAATTTCATAAACACATTGACCATAAACGGAGACCTGACAATTAACGGTGGTGCGCTTGAAACGGATAATGTAAATATTTACGGCGACTGGATAAACAATGCAGGTCCGTCGGCATATAATGAAGGAACATGGACAGTTGCATTCAAAGGTACGGCATATCAAAAATGCAGCAGTGAAGTTTTTTATGATTTGAATGTAGATAAAACCAATAATTATATGTATCCTGAAACAGGTGCAACAATACAGGTTTTACATTTCTTAAGAGTTTATGATGGAAAGCTGCAAATGAACAGTAACTCCTACCTCGATTTAGATGGATATGTATATATTTGGAATGGAGCTTCAATAGATGCCGGTGGTGTATCAGGTGCCATCATGTATTTATCCGGCGGTTATCTTGAAGACCAGAACACTACTACTTCAGGTATTATTCCGGGTACATCAACAATAGTATTTGATTTTAGCGGGTCTTATTTTATGCTTTATACCGATGCACCGGCTTTCAATTTTTACAATGTAAATATTACCGGTAGCGGATATGTTCGAATTCCTGATAATGTTAATATTTATAACAGTATGATAATTTCAGACGGAGGCTGGCATCACGATACCTATGGTGGATATGATCATACTTTTTACGGGGATATTTTTGTAGGACAGGATGGTACGTTTAGGGACGAAAACAATATATATTTTGCCGGTAGCTCAAACCAAACATTTGACATTACTGATAATTTAGTTTTTATTGGAAATCTTTTCCTAACCGGTTCTAAAGGATCTGGTAACGGAGCAAAATACCTTACCGTACATCTTCAATCTGATTTTCATGGATGTGTATTTACTGCTGATAATATTACAATTGATAACGGTTCTTTACGGGTAGGCGACCACCATTTAAAAACGGAAGGTGATATCATTGTCAATAGTGGCGGAAGGCTGGTACTGACTGAAGGTTCTGATGTGCGTGTTGGTTCAGGTAAAAAATTATCCATTAATTCAGGAGCATACTTTGAGTCCTATGGTACTGCCGAGAAGCACGCCGTTGTAACAGTGAAAGGAGCTAGTGGTTATTACGAATTTGTTGTTAAAAGTGGGGGTGTAATAGCTGCAAAAAACACATACTTTAACCGCATGGACAACAATGGGGTAAATGTACAATCCGGGGCTGAAGTTGATTTAGGCTTCCCCTTTAATTACTGCACATTCCAAAACGCCCAAAGTGGTGGCACACTACTAAATTTGAACTGCATACAAAGTTTTACTGTTGCAAATGCTAAGTTTCCTGCAAATAACTGGGGGGGCAGCCATAATGTTGGCAGAAATACCTGGAATGGTAACATCACATTTTCTCATGCCACAGGCGATTTTGCCGGTGAAACTTTTGAGGATGATCCTTTTGGGACTATTATCTGGGATTATACACCTACACTTGTTTCAGCAAAAGTTTTTCTGGAGGGTCCCTTTAATGGCTCAACAATGGACACAGATATAAATTCCATCCTTCCGTTAACTCAGCCATATTCAGGCTCACCATGGAATTATAACGGAACCGAAAGTGTACCCTTTATACCAAGCCCTTCAATTGTGGATTGGGTGCTGTTAGAATTACGGACCAACGATTATGGTGGTGCCGGAGCAACAACATGGAAATCGGCAATAGCTAAACATGCTGCTTTCCTGATGAACGACGGTACTGTCGTTGAACCGGATGGCAGTCCTGACCTGCCTTTTATGGCAGCGATAGGGGCAAGCGATTATGTTTACCTTGTTATATGGCACAGAAACCACCTGGGAGTTTTATCCGCGTTGCCTTTAACCTATTCAGGAGGTATTTATGATTATGATTTTTCAACCGCTTCGGGACAAGTGTATGGAGGTACTTCCGGACATAAAAACCTTGGAGGTGGTGTTTGGGGAATGATTGCCGGAGACGGAAATGCTGATGGAATTATTAACAATGATGATAAAAATAATTCCTGGGCGACTCATGCAGGATCTACAGGATATTTTTCAGGAGATTTTGATATGGATATACAAATGGATAATATAGATAAGAATGATATCTGGCTTCCTAATTTTGGAAGTACATCACAGGTTCCTTAATAAATGCCTTCATTATTTTTTTTTGTTGAGTAATCCAATTTTGTCTCGAATATTGGAAAAAACTGTATATGAATTCCCATTGTGGGAAACTTCATTATCTTTATTTTTATTGTTGTTCGCTTTCCGAAGAAAATTATTATAAGTTTGTGTTGCAGTATAACAGGCTGGTATTAAATTTTATATCCTTTTTTACTCTTTCCTTTCTTTCGATTTTATCCCGGGATTGATACGTTTTATTTTGCGATTGCACAGTTTTTGACATTCTCGATACACAACAGGTAAGGTATCAGGTAAGATATCGGGAAATCAGGGAGGAATAATTACATTAATTATTATTCCTCCTTTTTAAAAAAAACAAAATGCTAAAAATCGGAACTACTTTAATTATTTTTCTCCTCGCTGTTTTTCAAATGAATGCTCAAACTGTAATTCAGGACGGCGACGTATATGGAGAATGGAATGCAGATGGCAATCCATATTTAATTAATGGTAACATTACTATTCCTTCCAATCAGAAACTTGCAATCAAACCCGGCGTAAACATAATTTTTCAGGGCCAATACTATTTTGAAATAATTGGAAGACTTAATGCTAATGGCATGGCATCGGATAGCATAACTTTTACTATTGAGGACACAACCGGTTATTATCTGGGAAACCACAACGGCTGGTATGGATTCTTTTTCAACGGAACCAGCTCTATGCAAACCGAAAATTCTATTTTAGAATATTGTAATATAGAATACAGTGCAGGGAGCGGCATTTCTTGTTTAGGGTTTTCAAATCTATCAATAGAAAATTGTATAATTAAAAATAACCTTCAGTATGGAATTAATTTGTTTGAGTTTTCGGACATAATGCTGGATGGTGTAGTTATTACCGGAAATGAAAGCGGAGGTATGGTTGTTAGTTATTCTGCTCCGCAAGTTACAAACTTTACAATTTCAGGAAACAACGGATCAGGTGTGTTAGTGGAAGGGAATTCAATGGGACCGGAATTACCTGCGTTCATAAGCGGAATAATTTCTGATAACAATTCCTCATTCAAAGGGGGAGGTATATCAGTTTTTGACACCTATGTTTATGTTGAAAATGTTGAAATTGTATCGAATTTCGCATTATACGGAGGTGGCGTTTATTGTGAAATGGGAGGAGGGGTTTTAAAAAATGTTATTTTATCCGGTAATACAGCTGATTACGGAGGAGGTATAAACATTGATTCTTTTGCTGATATTACTCTTGACCATGCGCTTATAGTTAATAACAACGCAAATGTATATGGAGGTGGCGCTTATGTTGCCGAATCAAGTCTTGAAATTGTGAATGCAACAATCAGCAATAATAATGCAGGAGAGCAAGGCGGAGGAATATATTATGAAATGGCGACTCTTTTTACAAATGAAATTACAAACTCTATTATTTGGGATAATTTACCTGATGAAATTTATGCAACTGATATTACTCCCGGTATAAATTACTCGGATGTTAAAGGCGGATATACAGGCAGCAACAATATGGATACTGATCCTTTGTTTGCCGACCCGGAAAATGGTGATTATCATTTATTATGGATTAATTTCCCTGAAGCAGATAATTCTAAATCACCTTGTATTGATTCAGGCGATCCTAATTCATCGTATGATCCGGACGGAACTGTTGCTGATATGGGCGCTTTTTTCTTTAATCAGGAAAACATGACAGTTATTAAAGATAATGTTATTATTGATGACCTGGTTATCTATCCAAATCCGGCATATAGCGATATAAATTTAAAAGGAACAAGTCAATTTGAAAAACTGGTGATCACTACTATTACAGGACAGAGAGTGAAAAAGCTCGACATTAATACGGATTATCTTAATATCAACATTTCAGAATTTGAATCAGGAATTCATTTCATTATTTTATATGATCAGCAAGGAAGCATTGTAACTAAAAAGTTTATTAAAAAGTAAATACATTTTTATACTGATAAAAATCGAGAATGCCAATAAGAAAAACATTCTATGTAAAGATATAAATATTTATTCACATGAAGAGGGAAGCCTGAACCAGCTAAGGTTTACGATACCTTAAACCCACCTTTGATTAATTAGTAGTTCTTTTTAAGCCGGGAATAATCACCCGGCTTTTTATTTATTGACAAATTTTAATTAAACCATTAACAAATAACTGATAACATTTAACAATTAACTCCACTATTATAGTAATTTTGAAAACCTAATCAAAGCATTCAAATCATGAAAGAAATAAAGTTATTAGAGGAGCAAATAAAGAAATTAGACGAAAAGGATTTTGATCTTGATGCATGGAAACAATACACAATTGTTTTGCTTGCCAGGATTTTTGGCGATAATAACCAAAAAATCAAACAAATTGAAAAAATTGAATATGATCATTCCAGTTGGGCATTGCGCGACACATCAGGCAGTTCTTCCTATCTTGACACGTGCAAAAAGCTGGGTAAAGAAATACTCACTGCCTCCATTGATGAGTTAGAGACTTTCGGGATACCGGATAAGAAAGTTACAACAACCGGTAGTTTTCCTGTGGAAGTAATAGTAACCGCCCTGGAAGACGAACTGAAGGTTTCACAGTTTAAAGAGATTATAAGTATTATTAATTCCGGTTCCGATAGAGATGTAAAAATAAAAGAATTGGCTAACAAACTTAAAAGCTTTGACATAAATACACCCGAAAATATTTTACTGAATATTTTATCCGATCCGAAGTTGGAAGGAAAAATCACCTGAGATAAAGTTGCAGATGTAAAATATTAATTCGGCTAAAAAAATATTTAATTCTTATTTTCGCACCGCAATTAAGTATTTACACTAAAAAGTAACCACTAATACAGAAATATGTATTCCTATATTGAAGGAAAATTATCAGAAAAGAACCCGGCTTTTGTAGTTATTGATTGTAATGGGATAGGCTACATGATCAATATTTCGCTTAATACTTTTTCGAAACTAAAAGATAAAGAGCATTTCAGGCTGTTAACACATCTTGCAATAAAAAATGAAGCAACCACCCCTGTAGGCTTTGTATTATATGGGTTTGCCGACCAGGAGGAACGTAATCTTTTCAGGCAACTGATCTCAGTTTCAGGAGTTGGCAATAATACTGCGCTACTAATGTTATCGTCATTAACTCCCGAAAAGTTGTATAATGCAATAATCAATAATAATCCGTCGGTTTTACAGTCGGTGAAAGGAATAGGCGCCAAATCGGCACAACGGATCATCATTGATTTGAAAGACAAATTGGAAAAGTGGGAAATTTCACCGGAAATAATAAGTGTTACACACAATACAAATAAGGATGAAGCGTTATCAGGACTAACCGTGTTAGGATTTAATAAAATTGCCTCTGAAAAAGCCTTGAATAAAATTTTAGAAAAACATAGTACGGATTTACCTGTTGAAGTGTTAATTAAGGAAGCATTAAAGATACTTTAAATTTTTTGTTATTATTAAGATACTTTGAAAAACCGTTTGTCCTAACGATGGGAAGATAATGGCATTTCAAAGTTTTCTAATTTTATAAAAGACTTTTTATTTGGAGCGGATCGTAAGAAATAGTTTGCTGTTTGCTTTATTAATTCTTGTTTTTCCCACTGTTTGGGGATATACGTGGAATAATAGGGATTATGCAGATAATCATTATACGGTTAACAAATTTTTGTATCCCCCCGATTCAATAACCGGTGATGACACTACCCGTCATATCAACCTCCCTTATCCACCTGAAGATGAAAAGTTCCCATACACAGGACAGGAAAATACCAATCCTCTTTTTTTAAAGCTTCCTTCCAACATTGAGTCTGATGTGGAATATGATCCCGAAACAGGTCAATACATCCTGAAGCACAAAATGGGTGAACTCGATTACAGGGAACCAACTTATATGTCGCTTGATGAATACAGAGAATATGATTTGCAAAATTCTGTTGATGAATACTGGCGGGAAAGAGCCAAAGCCGCCGGTGTCGGGACACGAAGCGGCATTATTCCTTCTATCTATATTGGAGGAAAAGCTTTTGATAAGGTTTTTGGAGGGCATACAATTGATATTCGCCCTTCAGGTTCGGTCGAATTAATTTTCCAGGTTATAGGTAACAGCCGTGACGACCCAACCTTAGATGTTAAGCAACGAAAACAGGTTAACTTTGATTTCCAGGAAAATATACAGATGAATGTGATCGCTAAAATCGGCGATAAAATCGAATTCAGTACTAATTACAATACTCAAGCCACTTTCGATTTTGAAAATAAGCTCAACCTCAGGTATGAAGGCGATGAAGATGAAATACTTCAATTACTTGAAGCAGGAGATGTAAATCTTCCGCTGAACAGCTCATTAATTACGGGAAGCCAAAGTTTATTCGGTATTAAAACCAAACTGAGATTTGGCAAAACTACCATTACTGCCATTTATTCGGAGCAGGAAAGCGAAACATCAACCATTACTGTTCAGGGGGGCGCCCAAACCAATGATTTCCTTTTTAAAATTGATGAGTACGAAGAAAATAAACACTTCTTCCTTTCACAGTATTTCAGAGACAGATATGATACAGCTTTAATAAACTTGCCTATTGTTAATTCAAGCGTTAATATTACAAAAATTGAAGTATGGGTTACGAATATCGGAGCGGCTGTTACCCAAAACAGGAATATAGTTGCATTTACTGATATAGGTGAGAACAAAGTAATATACAACAATAAAATACAACCAGAACCTACTGAAATTGCCAAGTTACCCGACAACATGTCGAACAACCTGTTTACTATTATCGATACTTCACAGCTAAGAGATATTTACAATGTAAACAATTACATGCGGATAGTAGAATTTGTTTCAGGAGAAGATTATGAAAAAGTTGAACTGGCAAGAAAGTTAGGACCTTCGGAATATACTTATAACAGTAAGTTAGGATTTATTACCCTTAATAGTACTTTAAACTCCGATCAAACATTAGCAGTTGCCTTTCAGTACCAGATAATCGGACTCGACACAACGGTATTTCAGGTTGGAGAATTTTCAGATGAAGGAATTACCGGGCAAAATACCTTAATGGTTAAGTTGCTGAAAAGCACTTATATCAACATTAGGAACCCGATATGGAACCTAATGATGAAAAATGTATATTCATTAAGGGCTTACCAGGTAAACCGTGAAGATTTTACTCTGAACATACTTTATTCGGGTGATGAAAATGGTGTTCCGACAGGTTATTTTGAGGAAGGGCCTTTTAGCGGGCAACCGCTTATACAGGTTTTTAATCTCGATAATCTCGATGCCCAGTTAAATCCCCCACCCGATGGTGTTTTCGACTTCTTAGACAATGCTGCCACACAGGGCGGAACAATCAACTCGTCAAATGGAAGAATTTTCTTTACAGTACTGGAACCTTTCGGTCAGTATCTCCGGGAGAAATTTAATAATGCTGGCGCATCTGAATTAGCCGACAAATACTGTTTCGATTCGCTTTATACATTAACAAAAACAGGCGCCGAGCAATTCGCAGAAAAAAATAAATTTCTTATAGCCGGATATTACAAATCACAATCGGGTTCGGAAATTTCGCTAAATGCCCTTAATGTCCCACAAGGTTCCGTAGTTGTTACGGCAGGAGGAGTTACGCTTAAGGAAAATGTAGATTATACCGTTGACTATACTTTAGGACGAGTAAGGATAATTAACGAAGGCATTCTTAATTCGGGCACTCCTATTAATATTAAAATGGAAAGCTCCACAATGTTTAGTATTCAGACTAAAAGATTGATGGGTGCTCACATTGATTATGATGTCAGCAGGAATTTTCATCTTGGCGGCACTATTCTTAATTTACACGAGAGACCCCTGACCCAAAAGGTGGATTATGGAAACGACCCGATTTCAAACACGATATGGGGGATAGATTACAGTTACCAAACCGAATCAAGATTTATTACAAAGCTGGTTGATAAGCTTCCGTTTATAAGCACTTCCGCTATTTCCAATATAGCTGTTGATGGCGAGTTTGCTCATTTCCTTCCGGGTCATTCAAGAGCAGTTGGAAAAGAAGGTATTTCGTACATTGATGATTTCGAGGGAACAAAATCAACAATCGATATTCATAATTTCGGAACCTGGTTTTTAGCAAGTACGCCTCAATTCCAGGTTGAAATGTTTCCTGAAGCAGATGCTATTGATATTAATTACGGAATTAACAGGTCAAAACTTTCCTGGTACACAATCGATCCAAGTGTTTTTTATGACAGGAACAGTAATATAAAACCCGATAATATCACCAACGATGAGCTATCTAATAATTATGTCCGCCAGATTCTGGAAACTGAAGTATTTCCTAATAGAGAAATCCCAAACGGCACTCCAACCAATATCAGTGTATTAAACGTTGCTTATTACCCTGAAGAAAGAGGTCCGTATAACTATGATGTTAAACCTGTTCCGGGAATTTCTGCCGGTCTTAATGAAGATGGAACTCTTGCTGAACCTGATTCAAGATGGGGTGGGATAATGAGAGAAGTTGAAACTCCCGATTTTGAAGCTGCAAATATCGAATATATCGAGTTCTGGGTTATGGACCCTTTCGCTGACGGTTCAATTAATGACGGATCGGGTGGAGAACTATATTTTAACCTCGGTGATATTTCTGAGGACATTCTAAAAGATTCGCGTAAAAGTTATGAGCACGGTCTGCCCATATCAGGAGATGTAACAAATGTTGATACAACAATGTGGGGACGCGTACCTAATACACTCGATCTGGTTCAGTCATTTTCAAATGAACAGGGTTCCAGACCATTTCAGGACGTTGGATACGACGGTTTAAGGGATGCCGATGAGCAAAACTTTTTTTCCAATGCATCAATTTCTGATAAAAGCTTTCCTTATCTAAATATAATTGACAGTATATATACAAAAGCTTCATTAGCCTACCGAAAAGCTCATGCCGACCCATCGGGTGATAACTATCACAACTACCGTGGCGATGATTATGATTCGGACGCAACTTACGGCAGTATTCTCAAAAGATATAAAGAATATAATGGTCCTGACGGTAATTCACCTGAAAATGTCGAAGGCGGAGACCAGTATTATAGTGGAAATACACGTCAACCGAACGTAGAGGACATTAACAACGATAATACTTTAAGCGAAAGTGAAAGGTATTTCCAGTATAAGATCAGTTTGAAACCCGGCAAAATGAAGGTCGGCGAAAACTATATCACCGATATTTGGGAACCAACAGGCATTCAGCTTCCGAACGGAGATCCGGGATCTGTAAAATGGTACCAGTTTAAAATACCGGTAAGAAATTATGATAAAGTCGTGGGTAGTATTAATGACTTTAAGTCCATACGTTTTATACGTATGTTCTTTAAGGAATTTTCAAAACCTGTTGTCCTGCGTTTTGCAACGCTCGACCTTGTCAGAGGAGAATGGAGAAGGTATCCTGATTGTGAAGATATGCTTGCTGCGGGTGAATATATACCGAACAGCTCGTCCAATGCCACAACCTTTGACCTGTCAGCCGTAAATATTGAAGAAAACGGAAGCAGAACTCCTATCCCTTATGTAATACCGCCCGGAATAGAAAGAGAAACATACACCGGCACCACAAACCTTACAAGGCTGAATGAACAGTCGATGGTTATGAAAGTTTGCGAATTAGTTGATGGTGATGCAGTCGCTGCTTATAAAACTGCCGATTTTGATTTCAGGCAATATAAAAAGCTTAAAATGTATGTACATGCCGAAAAGTCAAAAGAAAATGACGTTTTAAAATACGGCGATTTAACTGTTTTCATCAGGATTGGTGCTGATTTTACTGAAAATTATTATGAATATGAAATACCGCTGACTTTTACGCCCTGGCATACTTCCAAGAATGAAGCTGAAATTATTTGGCCTGAGTCAAATGATTTTGATATTGATCTTGACAAACTGGTACATTACAAACTTGAAAGAAACACGGCAATGCGACAGCCCGGTTCTGATATAAGCCTTAATTTCCCTTATGTGGCTTACGATGGAAACAACAAGATCACTATTATGGGTTCTCCAAGCATAAGCGACGTACAAGCTATGATGATCGGTATAAGGAATCCAAAAAAAACCGAAGCGAACCCTGACGACGACGGAGACACGAAATGCGCTGAAATTTGGGTGAATGAACTGCGTTTAAGCGATTTCAATAAACAAGGAGGATGGGCAACAACCGGCAGGATTGCAATGAACCTGGCTGATTTTGGTAATTTAACTGTTTCGGGTTCATACAGTTCACCCTGGTTCGGAAGTTTAGAACAAAAAATTACCGAAATCCAGTTAGATGCAATGTCGCAATTCGATATAGCTACCAACCTGGAACTCGGAAAGCTCTTCCCTGAAAAAGCCGGTGTGAGAATACCTATGCACTTCGATTATTCCGAAATAAGGATAAAACCGAAATATAATCCGCTCGACCCTGACCTTGAATTGGATGAAGTGCTTGATTCTTATGAAATCAAAGAAGAAAGAGACTCGATAAAAAAACTCACCATTGATTATACTCAGCGAAAGAACATTAATTTTATAAATGTCAGGAAGGATAAAGTCGGCGCTCAAAGTAAGTCGAGGGTTTATGATATTGAAAATTTTAATGTTTCATATTCATATTCGGAAGTTTACCATCGAAATATAGATATTGAACGCCACCTCGAACAAAACTATATAGGAGGTTTGGGGTATAATTATAATACAAGTCCGAAAAATGTCAAACCTTTTGAAAAAATTGGCTTCATTTCAGAAACCAAAGCCCTGCAGTTGATAAAAGATTTTAATTTTTATTTCCTGCCCAAAATGTTCTCCTTCAGAACAGATATGAACCGGATGTACAGTACTAAAAAACTCAGAAACAAAAGTTTTGGCAAGGTAAAAACCGAACCAACATTTAATAAAACATGGAATTGGAACAGGCTTTACGATCTGAAATTCGACCTTGCACAATCACTTACTTTTAGTTTTAATGCCAATGCCACCAGCTACATTAATGAGTATCCCGGCTCGAATAAAGAAATCTGGGATGGAACATTATACGGAGATGGGATTATTACACCGGAAGAGAAAAAAGAAAGAGTTAAAAGCGAAATACTTAAGGGAGGTACAAAAAACAGATATACTCAAAATGTTGGTGTCAATTATAATATTCCAATAAATAAATTTCCATTGCTCGATTGGGTAACTGCCCAAGCCGGTTATCAGGCAGCATATAGCTGGACTGCATCGCCAAGATCGATACAACAGGAGATGGGTAACACCCTTGCCAATAATAATAACTGGAATATCAACGGTAATGCCGACCTGAATAAGCTTTACAATAAAGTAGGTTTTCTGAAAAAAATAAATGAACCCAAGCGAAAGCGTCCGCAAAAAAAACAACCTAAAAAGGACAAGCAAAATCCCGATGATTCTACGAAAACTGTCAAACCAAAGGTTAATTACGGAAAAATAGCTTATGAAACTATGTTTAAAATATTGATGTGCGTTAAAAAGATTACTGTTCAATATTCAGTTAACAATGGAACCACTCTCCCGGGATTTATGCCCGAACCGGATGCATTAGGTTATAACTGGAATGCAAGAGCACCGGGTTGGGATTTTATTTTTGGTTATCAGCCCGACAGTCCCTCATACTTTAACAAAGAAGGCTGGTTGTCAACAGACACACGTCAGAATACGGCATTTGCTCAACAGCATAACAAAAGTCTTAATATAAGGGCAACAATAGAACCTATTAAGGATTTAAAAATTGAGTTAACTGCCGACAGAACATATTCAAATAATATACAGTCGTATTATGTGTTCAAGGAGGATACAATTAACGACTTTATAGAAAACAGCCGTATGCAAATGGGTGCGTTTTCTATTTCGTATATCGCATGGGGAACTGCATTTGGAGGATCACTTTCAGATAACCGTTCGCAATATTTTGAAAATTTTAAAGATAACCGGATAGATATAGCTAACAGACTCTCGGCAGAAGACCCGAGAAATTTAAGTGTTAATGATACTACCGGATTTC